>JAJXYI010000697.1 GCA_021780625.1 bacterium
TTTCGGTCTTCTTCCGTTTTTTTTGCCTTCTGTGCTATGAGACTCTTCTTAAGTGCGTGCCTGTTTTTGTGCGTAATTCAGCTAACAAATGCCGCTGCCGGCGGCTCTGACAGTGGAAACGCCGCAACATCGGCCGCGGGTATCTCCGGGAACTACAAGCTGCAACCCTCCGACCTCATCAAGGTGCAGGTCTATCAGGAGGACGACCTCACGCGTGAGGTGCGTGTCTCGCAGGACAGCACGATCACGCTTCCGCTGATCGGGACCGTGGACGTCAGGGGCCTGTCCGTCCAGCAGGCGGAGATCCTGATCCAGAATCTCTATGGCAAGGATTACCTGGTGAATCCAAGCGTGACGATCGTCATCAAGGAGTTTGCTCCGCGAACGGTCGACGTCGAAGGACAGGTTGGAAAGCCCGGTGCGATCGATTTTCCCCAGGAACAGGGAATGACGCTCATTGGTGCGATCACGCGTGCGGGTGGGTTCACGCGTCTGGCCGACAAGACCAAGGTCATGCTCACGCGTCGCATGCCCGACGGGCAGCTCAAGACCTACAAGATCGACGCGACCGACATCATCGAGGGGAAGACGCAGCATCTCTGGCCGCTTCAGATCGACGACTCGATCTATGTGCCCGAGCGCATCCTCTGATGCCGAGCCCACGCCACCTTTAGCAGAGATTCGACGCAGTCGACACCAAGTCATGGAATCACCCGAGAAACAGCAGACACCTTCGAAGTCGTCCAATTACGGCGGATACGCCGGATACGGCGCGCCCTATGGCTACGGCTATGGGCCGTCCGAAGGAGGCGCCGGACAGCGCACCTTCCAGGATTACGTGCTCATCCTGCGCGAACGGGCCTGGTACATCGTCGCCGTCTTCCTGGTGGTCTTCTCCACCGCGCTGATCATCACCCTCAGCAAGACGAAGATCTACGAGTCGAGCGCATCCGTTCAGATTTTCCGGCGCGACCCGGTGATCATGCAGACCCAGGCGGTCATGGACAACGAGGTCCGTTCCGCCGAGGACCTCAACACCCAGGTGAAGATCCTGGAGAGCGAGGCCATCATCCAGAAAGTCGCCGACCGGCTTACGGGCAACGATCTCGCGATGTTCAAGGCTCCCTATGAGAAGGACGGGGCTCTCAGCCACGTCCCGATCACGACCATCCTCCGGCTCAATCGCAAGGTGGTGCCGCAGCGCCTCAGCCTCGTGATCGACGTCCAGTACGACCATCCGGATCCAGTGGTTGCCGCCAAGGTCGCCAATCTCTTCGTCGACGAATACATCGCCTACAACGCGCGCATGCGCATCGACGAGTCCATGAAGGCCGTCGAGGACCTGAAGGTTCGCGCCGAGGAGCAGCGCGCCAAGGTCAACGAACTTGCGCTCGCCCTTCAGGCCTACCGCGAGAAGAACAACCTGGTTTCGCTCGATCAGCGCAAGGACATCGTCACCGAGAAGCTCAAGGCCCTCAATCTGCTGCTCACGCAGTCCGCCAGCACCCTCGCTGACGCGCAGGTGAAGTGGCAGCAGGTCCAGGATTGCCGACGCCAAGGCCGCAGTCTGATCGACCTGCCTTTCATTCTCAATTCCTCAAACGACAACTCGGGACCGTCGCTGGTCAGCCAGCTCAATCAGCAGGTCGCCCAGCAGGAGATCGACATCGCAAAGCTGCGCGAGCGTTACCGGGACAAGCATCCCATCATGGTCGCCGCGCTCAACTCGCTGGCCCAGACCAAGGCACAGCTGAAGCTCGCGATCGATGCCGCCGCCGCGGCCGTGCAGGCGAACTACCAGACTGCTCAGAGCGACTACCAGCACGCCAAGGCGGCGCTTGCGGCGCAGGAGCAGGAATCGCTGGAACTCGATCGCTATGGCGTCGAGTACACCAATCTCGAACGCGACTATAACATCAACAACCAGCTGCTGCAGCAGATCCTCGAGCGCATGCGCGAGACCTCGATGACGAGCACCATTGAGACTCAGAACGCCCGCATCGTCGACCGCGGCCAGGTTGCCAAGAAACCCGTTTCCCCGAACGTCCCGCTCAACCTCGGCCTCGGCTTTGTCGGCGGCCTCGGCCTCGGCCTGGCTTTCGCCTTCTTCGTCGCCTACATCGACGACCGCGTGAAGAGCTCCTATGACATTGAGTCGGTCATCGGACTGCCGCTCATCGGAATCATTCCCGAGATCAAGAAGATGGAGCAGCCCGACAAGGCCCAGATCGTCATGAACAATGCCGATCGCCAGGTCGCCGAGTCGTTCCTCACCCTCCATTCGAGCCTCCGCCTGAAGGACGAGAGCAAGAACGCGAAAGTGTTCCTCACGACCAGCACGATCCCCGGCGAGGGCAAGTCGTTCATGACGACGAATCTGGCGCTCACCTTCGCCTCTCACGGCGAGCGGGTGCTGGTCGTCGATTGCGATCTCCGCAAGCCGAACATCCACAAGTCATTCCGGCTTGAGAACCTCAAGGGTGTCATCGACGTTGTGACGGGCACGGCGAAGCTGGACGATGTCATCGTGAAGGGCGTGTATCCAAATTTGGACGTCCTGACGACGGGCGGGCGCGCGAAGAATCCGACCCAGATTCTCAACAGCAAGGATTTCGAATTGATGATCTCCGATCTGAAGAAGCGGTATGATCGCGTTTTCGTCGACTCGCCGCCTCTGGCTGCCGTGAGCGACGCGATGATCATCCTTCCGCTGTGCGATGGATCGCTGTTCACGATTTTCTTCAACAAGGTGCGCCGGAAGGCGGCCCAGTTCGTGGCGCACAAGCTCACCGATTCGAACGTGCCGAACTTTGGCGCGGTGCTCAACGGGTTGAATCTGGCTGTGTCGGGCTACTACTACGCCCAGTATTACGACAAGACCTACAAGGACTATTACGTCGTGATGGCGAAGCAGGATCCCGACACGCCGGAGCGGTAAGTCCTGAAGCTTTCGAGCCTTGGCCGGCTCTCCATTCGGGAGGCCGGCCTTTTCATGTCTAAAAACCGCAATTGAACGACAGCGCCACCGAGCCCGAATCCGTAGTTGAGCCGCGGAGACGCGGGGGGCGGAGCCGGAAGTCCGAGGACCGGGTATTAACGTGGTTCACCTCTCTGGTGACCCGCCATGGATGCGGATTTTTCCCGGAACTGCTTTTCGCTGTCGGCTGACCCGGCTCAGGCGAAGGAGGATGCGGCCAGGCGTCAGTGGCTGCTGGCCCGCCGGAATAGCAAGGCGGCTGAGGCGATCACGATCAGATTTGGAAGGTAGAGCAGCAGGGCGGGCTTCCATTCGGGGGCCTTTTCGAGCCAGCCGATCGCGGTGATGAGGAAGTAGTAGCCGAGGGCGAGGGCCAGTGCGACGCCCATGTTGGCGGAGGTCTCGCGTCGGGAGACCTTGATGCCAAGCGGGACGCCGATGAGGGCAAAGCTCAGGACGGCGAGTGCATCGTTGAAGCGTTCGCTCAGCACCAGTTCGATGCGCGTCATCGCGCGTTCACGACTGAGCCGCGCAGCGGCCGTCTCGTGCGGCGGGGCGACCTCGAGGGCCCGGTGTTCGTCTTTGAGTTTCGCATACGACACGAAGTCGAGCTTCGTGCGAACGGTGTTCTGGCTGAACATCTTGTCCAGCGACAGGCGGAGGGCCTCGGTTTCAGAGAACGAGCCGACGATGGTCGGCTGGGTGAAGTCCTCGGGATTCTTCTCGTTGCGCAGCTCGACGTGGGCTCCGCGGAGGGTGAGCACCAGGGCGTTGGAGGTTTCGTCGTAGGTGACGGAACCCTCGGCGGCGCGAACGACTCGCACGGCGCGCTGCCGGCGGTCGAGCTGCCAGAACCAGAGGTCGTGAAGCACCGATCCCTTCTTGTCGCCGACGTAGACGACGACGCCGGGGAATTGCCGGATGAAGGTGCGGGGCACGATCATGCTCAGCGGGTTTGCGCGCACTGCGGCGGCGAGGTCGCGCCGGTAGGTGGCGCGTGCCCAGGGCATGGCGAACTGATTGATGTAGAGGGCGGCGGCGGCGCCGAGGATACCGAGGATGATGACGGGCCGCGCGATCCGGGCCAGGCTGATGCCCGAGGCGCGCATGGCGGTCACCTCGCTGTCGGCGGAAAGTCGCCCGAGGGTGAGCAGGATTCCGGTGAGCACACCCATGGGCAGCGCGAAGGTCACCACGAAAGGAACGAGCAGCGCGAGCAGCCGGGCGAGCATCACGAGATCGATCTGGCCCGCGAGCACGTAGCCCATGAGCTCCTTCATCGCGTTGCCGACGATCAGCACGAAGGCGAAGAGGCCCACGGCTGCGGCGCACGTGAAGAGGACGCTCTTGAAGATGTATCGGTCGAGGAGATTCACGCGGGGTGCGCGCTTCTCCTCGCAGAGTCGGGACGGAGTGACAAGGAAGGATCGCGGTGGCGCCTAATCGAGGCCGAGGGAAAGCTGGGGCTCGTCGGAGGGCGGCGGAGGGGACCAGGGGGCGAGGCACGCGGGATCGCTGAAGCGAACGGAATTGATTCTCGGATCGACCCGGAAGCGGTCGAGCGTGCGATCAGCAGCCGGCCGGAGCAGGGCTTCGAGTGAGGACCCAGCGGTGTCGGCAGCGAGCCAGGTGACTGCGCTGGGGAGATCCAGACAGACGGGCATGCGATCGTGCAGGTCGGCGATGTCGGCGCTGGGGTTGGTGGTGACGATTGCGCAGGATTCGAGGCTCCGGCCGTCGGCTCCGGTCCAGCGATCCCAGATTCCCGCGAAGAGCAGGGGCGCGCCGTCGCGTCGGTGGAAGAGCCAGGGCTGCTTTCGTCCTCCAGGAAGCGTTTCCCATTCGAAGAACCCGCCGGCGGGGATGAGGCAGCGGCGTTTGCGGTAGGATTCGGCGAAGGAGGGTTTTGCGGCGAGCGTGTCGGCGCGGGCGTTGGCGAGCGAGGGAGGGCAGGATTCGGGCGTGGCGGCCCAGGCGGGGACGAGGCCCCAGCGCAGGGAGGACACCACGGGAGTTTCGCTCGAGGGCTCCCTGCGGGCGACGGCGATGGACGAACTGGGGGCGATGTTGACCTGGTCCGAGAACTCCGCGCGCAGGGCGGCCTTCAGGGCCTCGCAGGCCCGGTTCAGCTCACTCTTGCGCAGGAAGAATCGGTAACACATGCGTCGCTGGATCGGTCGGTGCAGCCAGACAAGGCCGTTGGCCGCGGCTGGCGAGCGGAATTCCCGCGCTGGGTATGCCGGTGCTTGATTTTGGAGATAAAAATGCACAAAGATGCACTATGCGCCCCAAATTTACCCTAGTTTCATTCGCGGCAGCCTGCCTGCTTATTTTATGCACAAAAATGCACGCCGGAGAACCGGCGGCCTACGCGCCGCCGCCGGGCGGGCTGCGTGCCCTGAATCTGGAGATGGACGGGCACTGGATCGGAAATGGCGTGGCGTTCAGCCCTTATCGCCGGGGGCAGTCGCCTGACGGTGTGCAGCCGACCGACGCGCAGATTCTTGAGGACCTCAGGTTGGTGGCGAGGTACTGGCATCTGATTCGGTTGTATCAGGTGTCGCCGATGGCGGAATCGACCCTTGCGCTCATCGCGCAACACCACCTGCCGATTCGGGTGATCCTGGGGGCGTGGATCAATCCGGAGCGAACCGACGCGCAACGTCGTGAAAACGCCGCGCAGATGGAGGGGGCGATTCGGCTCGCGCGCCGCTACCCGGACATCGTGATCGCGATCAATGTCGGCAATGAGGCCGGCGTCTCCTGGTCCGATCATCGCGTGGATCCGGCGTTTCTCATCCGCTGCATCGAACGGGTGCGCGGGGCGGTGGCCCAGCCGGTGACGACTGCGGACGACTATAATTTCTGGAACAAGCCGGAGTCGCGTCCGGTGGCGGCGGCCTGCGATTTCGTGATGCTCCACATGTATGCGCTCTGGAACGGCCAGCCCCTGGACCATGCGATGGCGTGGACGGCTTCGATCTACCGGCAAATCGCGGCGTATCACGCGGGGCGCCCGGTGATCATCGGTGAAACCGGCTGGGCGACGGACCACGACGCGACGAAGACCGGACCGGGCGAAGAAGGGGCCTTGATGAAGGCCGAGACCTCCGTGGCGGCGCAGGAGGTCTATCTGCGTCAGCACTATGCGTGGGTGGAAAAACATCATGTGCCGACCCTGCTGTTTG
>JAJXYI010000479.1 GCA_021780625.1 bacterium
TCACGGCGCATCAGACCGAGCAAGCTGATGCACGGCAGGCCGAGTTCGCGGCATACATCGGGAATGAAATGCGAGCGTTTGGGATTTCGCTTTTCCGCTGCAGACGTCTCCTGGGTGACGACGATGCCGTCCCGCAGTTGGGCCAGGGCGATCACGAAGGCATCGGCTTCATCGTATTCAGCCTTTGGATCGCGCAGCCCCGGAAACCGATTCTGGATCGTCAGTGTAACGGCCAGCAAATCGGAGGTCGGGACCCAGATCTCGGGATGTGCCACCGCCCAGGCGGAGATTTCGGCTGTGCCAACCTTGGACAGTTCTTCATGCACCAATTCCGGGGCCAGGAACCGGTGCTCGGCGATCAAAGCGTCTACGCGGGCCGGCAACGACGCAAAGACGTCGGTGGGATAATACCTCGCCTGCCAATCCATGAACACATTGGTGTCGATCGCGTAGAGCGGGCGGCGGGGGGCGTCACTCATCGTCTCCTCCGGATCCAGGGCGCTCGTGGAGGGACTCCTTCAATTTGTCGAAATGTTCGTACTTCAGATCTAGATACCGGGAAGCGTCGACGGGGCTGATGCGATTGGCGGCCAGAGCCTCCAGGACCGTAGTGGTGAACGGACGACCGGCCCGGCTGACCGCGGTGGTCACGGGATGGGCGAAACCGCTCTTGCGAGCGGGAAGCGTCGCCACCCATGCCTCCCAGTCGGCCCGCCACTGGTGGTACTGGTCCCAGGTGAAGATCCCGAAGGCCCGGAGCCGTGTGGCCATTGCCAGTGGGGATATCTGAAAACGCTTCGCCAAGGTGCGGACGTCGCCGATATCCCAACCGTTCTTGGGCAATCCGGCTTCCTCCATCATTGCGCCCAGGGCTGCTTCAGGCACGAGCGTGTGGGTGGCTGCTTCCTCTGCAAAACGTTCCACCTGGGTCCACTCTGCGGAGTCCCGCGCCTCGCGGGCGGCGGGTGCCTCTTCATTGCCCGCGGCCAGCATGAGGTGGACCACCTCGTGAATCAGGGTGTAGATGCGAGGATGCGGTGATTCCTTGCTGTTGACGCCGGCCACCGGGAGCGGGAAGTGCAGCAGGGAAACGCCGCGTGCCTCGGTCAATGGCACCTTGGGAAACTGAAACACGAGCACGCCGATGGTCTCGACGGCGGTACGCCATCGCGCCCAGGCGTGCCACTCGTTGGGCCAATCCAGCTGGTTCGCCAGTTCGATACCGAGGGCCGTGCGAAGCCGTGCGCCCACGACGGCCGGAGGCTCGCTCAGGCGTGCGGAGAGCGTGAAATTCGGCAAGGGCTCGCCCAACTCGTCCAGCAGCTCGAGCATGGTCTCCCGCCGGCTCGACATCTTTCGCACGGCCAGGCGCAGTTCCGGGGACTCCTCCCCGGGTGTGACGCCCGGGAGGCGGCGGTATTCAGTCGCCGGTGACGGCACCTGCGGCGGTGCGGGTTGGAAGAAGAGGCTCAGGGGGCGGTGATAGAACCGAGCCAGCTCCTCGACCTGGCGGAACGTGGGCGGACGGGCTCCCTGTTCCCACTCTGCCACCCGTTCCTCCTTCACCTGCAGGCGTTCCGCGACCCGGGCCACCGCGTAACCGCTTTGCTCACGTGCCCAGACGAGCACGGAAGGGGTCACAGGAACGGGAAGCTCACGGCGCATGGGTCGAGTCAACCTAACCCGCGACGGCGGGCAAGCGAGTCTGCAACCCCGAGTGGACGGAGGCCCGCGACACACCTGTGCCGGAATTCGCCGCCCGGCGGTGTCGTCAACCAGCGAGAGATTGCAGGCGTTTCAATAGGTTTGGGCGAAAGCACGTGATGGGCGGCCATCATGAGAAAAACAGGCTTATCACTTCATTCTGAATAACGCTTGAAGTTCCTCACGAATGGCATCGTGCCGTTGGCAGATTGGACACTTCTTACCCCATTTCTCCCGTGAAGGCTGGATCTTCTGATCGCGTGGTCCGAATAGGTGTGTTGCCAAGCACTCTGCCTCGCCAAGTTCACTCACACGTGGGACGTGAAAAACCTCTAGGCAAGTCGCTTGGATGAGATAGGCCGATTTCTCATAATCCCACAACCTTCGCGGGCTACTGCTTTTGCCGACATAAAGACATTTCCTCCCGCGCCAGAATACATAGATGATCGGTCCATTAAGTTCATTGTCCGCCCATGAGAGAAGGTTGCGTCCGCGTTCCAACAAACCTCGGCCGCGAATCTGTCGAAGATGACGGCTTGACGTCACCCTCGTGAACGCTGCATGCCCATGATCGTTGATTAATACAGACGTGGCATCTTCCAGAATTTCACCGATCAGACGATCTCGGACTGTTCGGCTGAACTTCGGAGGCTGGCCCACGCCGCGTGGACTGACGAGCGCCCGCAACGTCGCCGTCCTTCGCAGCCAGAGATTATCGAGTTGTGTGAGAAAGTGGGTTCGAGCTCTCATTTATCGCCTGGGGATATGTTTTAGCCCTTCTATCTGAGTGCCTTGGGGAAGAAGAGGGTGCGACGGCGAGCCGCAAAATCCCTGCCTGTCCCTGTCGTCCTTTGTAGTCCGATATCTTTGCATCCAGCTCTGGATCGGTTGTCTTTAGGTCATCTTTCGGAATATGACCGTCGAACGACTCACGAACACGTCGAGCAATCTGGTTTACGTGGAGAATACTCATTTCTTCAAAAGGTGATCAACGGGGCGCCAGTAAATTCTTAAGAACACTCTGCCGCAGGCGGGACGCGCGGTGGAGGTTCGTGGTGATTAGGGTTTCAAGCTCGTCGATCACGCTCAGGCGGCGCTCCACTTCGGCGACGATGCGCTTTTGTTCGGTGAGGGGCGGAATGGCGATAGGGAAACTTTGTATGCCGTTTCCGCTTATATGTGGCAATTGAGTGCCTTGCTGTCCGCCGACTAGGTGTTTGATAAAACGATCTGTATTCAATGCATGGAAAAGAAACGAGGTGATCTCATCGACGAGTGGACGAAATCTAGCCATTCGTTGTACGAGCAAGCAAGGGAGGTCGTCCGGTCGGGTGCGGGCGATTTTCAGTCCCAATGAGATGAGCGGTCGATCCATCGCCAAGACGATATCCCCCGCTTTAACTAGAAGATGCTTGAACGATTCCATCTTTGATTTCGGCCAATAGCGTGTATCTGCCCAACGAAGTCTGCCTGGCTCGATGTTGTCACCGCGCAAAAGCTTGATGCCTGAATCCGCAAATTCGGCGCTTTTGAAAGCAAAACCAAGGTCTAGAAACGAAAGCTGTTCGACGCTGGCCCAAGTCCAGCCTTCAGGGAGCCTCGGGAGGTTTGCAGTGTAAGGTGGAATGGGTTCCTTATATTTGCCTCGTCCGGACCAGTTCTTGCGACGTTCTGCGAGGATGCGCCGGAGGAGCTGTTCGCCTGATTCGAACGTGCGGCCTTCCTTGCGGGCGAGGTCGGCTTCGGTGGGGACGAGGCGGCCTTCGCAGGCGGCTTTGAGGACGGAGGCGCGGTAGCGTTTGAGGTTGGCTTGGACGCGCTTCAGGGCGGCTACTCCAGCGTCGAGGCGGGTGAATTGGGCTTCGATGTCCGCGACGATCTGACGTTGTTCGTGGAGTGGCGGAAAAGGCAAAGGGATTTCTCCTACGGTGCGGGATGAGAGGTGCTTCACCGTCACGGACGGAGTTTGCTCATTTATTGCGGCCAAATACCCGGGCAGCACCAGCGACAAGAATCGCTTTGAGTATCGAGCCTGATCAGGAGTGATCTTACATACTCGTTGGTTGAGAAGAGCTGGTTCGCCTGCCCAAAGTGCCGAATTGAAATCTCCATCCATTCCGACAAGTAGGTCGCCGGATTCAACTAAGTATTCTCGATCGAATTCACCTTGATAAAAGGTCTCGGTCCGGCCTGGCGTGATGTCCCGAATACGGATTATTGGCGTTCCCGTGCCTTTGCTAAAACGAGCCGACTCGAACGGATACCCATTGAGGATTGTGGCGACATCCTTGAGCCGAATTCGCTCCCATCCTTGGCGAATACCAAGAAGGCCGTTTCGATTTTCGTTAACGATATCGGATATATCTGCGGTAAAGCTCACGAGTACACCTCCACGAATAGTCGTCCGACGACACCCTTGGCGGGCATGGGAAGCGGTTTCTCCTTTTGCAGCAGTTGGACTTTCTCTCGGTACTCGGCGACGACCATGGGGCGGACTTTGTGGAGGCGCTGGAGGGTGTGCGCAAGGACGAGGCGAGGGACGACGTTGTCCGGCTCGGCGAGGCAGAGCTGGATCATGCCCGAAATCATTTCGCGTTCGCCGCTCAGAAAGGTCGGGGTTACGCCGTCCATCGCCGAACAGCGCACGGCCAGGCATTGTTCGAGGCGGAGGAGGTAGTACACGAATTGGGCGCCGGCGGGCACACGGTAGAGATCTGGTGGTGACATGCGCTCCAATCCGGCTTCACGGGACAGCAGGGGGATCAACTCGGAGGCAAGACGGCGGAGCGCCTCCTCCGGCTGGTCGAGCGTGAACGACGCTTCGAGGTGCCCAAGCTCCTTCGCGTCGATCGTGCGGATGAGCCGAAGCTCCACGCGCCAGGGCTCCGACGAGGCGATGACATGCGTGACGACAACGTAATCGGCGGGTGTTTCGCCGGTGCGTGCGTGCTGCGCGGCCTCGTCGTCCTGCCAGGCGCGGCCCGAGAGGACAAACGCGGGCGTGGTCCCGGTAAGCCACGGCACGATGGTGCGAACCGCCGAGCGGCCGGCGAAGTGGACCTGCTCGGCGAGGAAGAGGGGGAGGGCGCGGGACATCCGGCCGGGATTATCGCTCAACTGATGCTCAGGTTTGCTGCCTGGCGTCGGCACTTCGGCGGAGCTGCCGAGGAAGGCGACGTGGAGCGACTCGCCAAGCGCTGCCGGGAAGAGTTCGGCGGCGGGCGAGGCCGGGGGGAGCCAGACCGGTCCCTCTCCCACCAACATCGCAATGGCGAGTTTCTCGGGCGGCTCAGCTGCCGTGGAGCCGACGTGGGCCTTGGCGAGTTCGGTGTCCCAGAATCCGAGCGTCTGCTTCCAGTCCGGCCGTTTCTGGGCATAGAGCTGATCGAGCAGCGCTCGGGTGGCGTCGAGTCGACCTAGGTCGAGGTTGGCCTTCAGGAGGTTGTTGCCGACCGCGATCCCGTGGACGGCGATGTCGAAATGCGGCGTCACGAGTTCGAGAATTTCGGGGAGATGCCCCTGGTTCCCCAGGTCGCCGCTCACCTGCATGAGCAGGTCGGCCGGGATCGGCTTCACCGCGGCGGCGATCGCCTCCCGGTATAAGACGAGCGCCTCTTCGAGTTGGCGTCGGCCAAGGGCGTCGCGCGCAAGCCAGAGCCGGGCGCGCCAACTGCCGGGCAGTGCGGCAATGCGACGCATGGCCTCGAGCGCGGCCGGTTCACCTGCTTTTTCCCGATGGAGCGCGACGTACCAACCGAATCCGTTTTCCTGGTTGGGATCGAGTTCGAGGGCGCGCCACAGGGTCTTCTGCGAGAGCGCTTCGTCACCGCGAGCCGAATACACCTTGGCAAGGTTGCTCAGGACGTAGCTCGCCTCGCCGTGCTCGCGGAGGTGGCGCGTGAGAACCCGCTCGGCATCGTCGAATCGTTTGTTCTCAAGGTAAACGACGCCGAGGAGCGCGGCGCCACGCTCGGGATCGGGCGCGATCTTCGCGAATTGCTCGGCGGGCTTGATCATGTCGGCGGCGAAGCCGTCCCGGAGCGCCTGGGCGATCGTCGAGTAAAGCTCGTCGGGATTGTCCCAGACTTTCTGGAGGTGTCCGACCAGGATGCTGTCGCGCCACTGCTGCTTGGTGATGAACAGCTCGCGCCCGTAGCCATCGAAGACGCGGATCATGTTCCGGTCCTTCGAAGGATCGCCCTGCGGCCGGGGCGGCTGCGGTGCTTCGGGCGCGGGAGCCGGGGGCGGCGCCTTCTTGCCAAACAGGTTTCCAAACAGGCTCATGAGGTTTCCCGGGCACGGCGTTTCGTCCGATACGGCGTCGGCTCCTCCGCCACCCGAAAGGGCTCGGCCGGCTCCGGCTCGATCACCACCCGGACACGCGCCTTGAGGGCCGTGGCGACGCGGCGAAGCATGCTGAGCGAGTGACCTTCGTAGCCCGGGGACTCGA
>JAJXYI010000110.1:0-19117 GCA_021780625.1 bacterium
TTGGTCGCGCGCGCCGTTCGATCCTCACGCTACCGACAAAGAAACGTGTGGTTATACTATTTTGGTCGCAATTGGTCGCGCGCGCCTTTCGATCCTCACGTTCGTGCGTCTCGAGCCCGAGGCGCAGGTGGTGTTCAAGTCGCAATTGGTCGCGCGCGCCTTTCGATCCTCACTGTTCGTGGTGCGCAAGCAGCTGGACAGGAGCATGGCTCCGTCGCAATTGGTCGCGCGCGCCTTTCGATCCTCACCAGCTGAACTCGGCCAAGGTCGAGCTCAAGGCGATCGTGTTGTCGCAATTGGTCGCGCGCGCCTTTCGATCCTCACAGGGGCCCAAATGGCGTATGGGATGGCGGCATGGCCTAGTCGCAATTGGTCGCGCGCGCCTTTCGATCCTCACTGTACCCCTGCATCTGCCTCAAACCAAGGGCCTCCGGCGCCACGGTCCGGGGGTGCCGCCCGGCTGTCCTGCCGCACCGCCCGCACGGGCTGGGATGGCGCCGCCCGCTGTGGCCGATCGCCTTGTGTTTACACGTGATCTCGTCGCTCCGGGGATCAGCGCAGGTCTTCGCCCCAACCAGTAGGGCGCAAGTCACGGAAACTGGACGACATCTATCAAGGACCGTGGCCGAGGTCGCGAGCACCCCCGGAGAGGCCCCGCGGCAGTGGGGCGAGGATAGCACCGGCCAGTCTTGGCGGTTCATCAGATGACCACGCACGGCTCCACCCCGACGCCAGCCGCCACCGGACCGATCCCGCGGGACGCGGCGAGGCAGTCGCGGCACAGGCGGTAGACACGCACGTTGCCAGCCGGCTCCGGCCCGAGCGCCCGCTGCACCCGAGCCACAAGCAGCGCAAGGTCGGCCTCGCTCAGTTCGCACTCGAAGACCGACTCTTGAACCCGAGGCCCGAACGCCTCGAGGATGGCGGCCACGTGCGCGCGCACCCGGTCCTCGTTAATGTCGTAACACACCAAGTACCTCATGCGTGGATCCGCAACGGCGCATACGCTTCAACCCGGCGCTGGACCAAGGCCTTGACGAGCGCCGCCTGGTGGTTGATGAAGGCCAGGTAGGTGGTCGCCTCGTCGCGATCCGGGGGGGTAAAGATGGTCAGGAGTCGGCGCTCGAACGCCCGCAGGAACGTGCGGCGACCGTCGACGCTGAGCAGGCAGGGGTACTGCCCGTCCTCGGAGGGGGCAAAGTCGTCGGGGGTCAACTCGCGGCGCCCGATCATCGCGATGACGTGCGCTTCGGCGAGGTGCCGCAACTCCTCCTGCAGGTCGCTGGCGAGGGCGTGATACGCGCCGCGCTCCTCGTGGAAGAGACCGATGCGCGGGTTGAGGCCGGCGGCGAGCAAGGCGGTGGACACGTGGTGGTACACGACGGTGTAGGCCAGGGAGAGCGCCGCGTTGATCGGGTCCTCGGCCGGGTGCTTGCGGCGGCCGGGGAACCGCCAGTCGGGCGACAGGCTCGCCTTGAGCGCGCCGAAGAAGAGCGCCGCGCCTTTCCCTTCCAGCCCACGCAAACTAGCCACGCTGCTCTGCTGCAGGCAGCTCTGCTCGAGCGCGCGCAGCGCGTCACCCAGCGAGCCGCAATCTTGCAGCTTGAAGCGGACGGCAATGGTGGCCGCGTTGTGGAGCTTGGCGGCGACGACGGCCCGGACGAACGCAAGGCAGGCGCCGGCATCGGCTTTGAGTTCGGCCTGCGCCTGCCATAGCGGCCAGTCCGGGGCGTGGGGCGCGAAGACGCTGTAGAGGGCGCCGCTGCGCCGGCAGAAGTAGGACGGGACGCCGAGGCGTGAAAGCCCGAGCAACACCGGGACGGTGGCGCGCACCCGTCCGAGGAACACGACGTGCGAGAGGGTGCGGATGGGCACCTCCTCGTGGCCGCGCGTCGGGCTCGAGATGAATAGCTTCTCCTGGCGCAGTTCGATCTCCGCGGCCGGGTCGACGATGTAGAGCGCCCGGCGCAGCGGCGCCGCCAGCGTGAGGGGCGCCAGAGGGCGCGCCTGCTCCGGCCGGGAGCGCTTGGCTGCGGTCGCGGCCAGCGCGTCACGAACGTCATCGAGCGGTACGACCGCGAGCCAGGAGGCCTGGGGGATCGCCTCCGCCTGGAGCGGCAGCACGCTGCCGTGGTCCTTGGGGTGGTCCAGCACGAGGGAACGACAGAACAGGTAGCCCAAGTAGGAGAAGCCCTGGTCAAAGGAGCGGACCACGGTCTTGTCGACGTTCAGGGTGAGCCCGAGGCGCACGAGCGCGCTTGACTTGAGGGGGTCACTACACTTGACTTGAGGGGGTCACTACACTCCTGACCTCGTCCTGCGCGGCGCGCACGGCGTCGAGGTCACGACAGAGCACGACGACATCGTCGGCGTAGCGGACGACCCGAAAGCCTTGCTGCAAGAGATCCTCGTCGAGCTCGTCCAGGTAGAGGTTGGCGAGAAGCGGCGAGATTGCGGCGCCTACAGCAGGTCGTATTGGCGATGAAATAGGGTACTCATGAACTCAACCCGCGCATGCGCCCAATCTCGCAGCAGCCCGATCAAGGCCTCTCCCGGGTAAAGTGGCTCCAGTGTCTTGGTCAACTTCGCCCAATCAACGTCAGAGAACGATTCCTCCCAGCCGGTTTCTGACTTGAAGCGTTCGCGACTCCTCGAGCAGATGCGGCTGTCGCCCCCGCCCGCCCTACCTGAGCGCTTCCCACCGAACCGGGGCGTACGGTCTTCGAATAGCTTCTCCATCGCAGTTGACAGTAATCCATGCGTAGCACATTGCGCGATGCGGTCACGTACAGTCGGCACGGCCAGCAATCGCCCCCTCCCGTTGCTTTCCGGCAACACAAAGCCGCGCAAGGGACTGGCCTTGTAGCGATCAGCAGAAAGATCGCCAGCAAGTGTGGCGAGGACTTTCCCTCGCGCGCCCAAGAGTCCCGCCGGCGCAACCCCGTCCACTCCGGCCAGATCGGATTGGCCGACCACGTGGTCCAGCGCCTTACCCAGCACTTTGGGACTTGCAAGAGATTCAAGCAACCTCTTACCAGGTCGGAACGGATCGTTCTTGCCGTTGCCGCTATCAATTTGGTATCGACCAAAGCCAAACGCGGTATCTCCCCCGAGATGGATATGACTACCGAGAACGAGCCACGGCAGCCATTCCTCGGTAACGCCGGTGAGCGCAATGTAACCGAGCAGGCCGCCAAGGGCGCAGCTGTCGTCGCGTTTGTCATGGTCGAACCCACCTCTGGGGACCCTAAGCCACGTCACCTCGCGTTCAGTCACGTCCAAATCGGTCGGCAGTGAAGGGCGTTGGGTATCGCGCTCGGTGGTGGAGGCACTTCGGCCGTACGACAGCCAGAAGATACGGCCCCAAAGACCCCTAAGGAGGCGCAACGCCGGCAATTGCCTTTCGTTGACGAACGTCCCACCGGGTTTACGCAGCGCCTTCCGACGTTCGATCCGAAGTGGCGAGACGAAGCGCAGCGTGATTCTGCTCGCCCCGCCAACCAGCGCGGCCAACTCGGCGTCGAGGTCGGGCGGCGGCAGCGCGATGATCGCCTCGACCTCGAAGTTGCCCTGCAGCGCCGGGAGCGACTGCGAGCGATCTGGCCCCGTGCGGCCAAGACGGGCGAGGCCCGGTTGAAGTGCGGCGCCGAGCCGGCGCGCCTCGCCGATCAGGGTAAGGCCGAAGTTGTACGGCTCCCCCGCCTCGAACCGCACTCGCCCGGACTCGCAGGCGAACGGCACCGCCCCCTCCGGCAGCCGATGCTCGCCGAACGCCGCGCAGAGCAACCCGTTGATCGCCCCGCCGTGGTTGAAGTGGAACCCCGCCGGCCGCGTCATGCGCAGCGTCACGAGATAGCGGTCAAACGGAGGGAAAATCATGGTTTGGCGGGCTGGACGTCACCCAGGGGGCCCGTTCCCCCGGTTGGGACCGGGCTCAGGTCGGGGTGTGTCATGCCCGGCTGCCTTCTTGATCGCTCAACCACTGCCATGCCGCCCGACACCAGCGCGCGTCGGCCAGGGCATCGTGCTCGTTGGGCCACGGCAGGGGCAGGCTCGCGACGCCGAGCACGTCCTGCCACTGTCGCAGCTCCCGCGTGTAGTACGGCCAGCCATCAGGCCAGGCGGCAAAGCCGCCCAGGAGCTGCACGAGCAGCACGTGATCATAGGCTGAACAGTAACCCCACAGCTCCGGCGAACCCGGGGCGAGAAAGCTCCGCAGTTCAGTAGCGATGACGCCCGGCGGCTTCCACACCGGGTCCGAGCCCGCGGGAAGGCGCGGGACAACGTGCTTGCGCACCCACTCGTCGCCCTGCTCGGGGTCGAAATCGCGGTTGCATGCAAAGTACTCCCGCCCGTCCTCGGCGACGATTCCGATGGTGATCAGAAGCAGGGGCGACGGGTATGCCCTCTGCACGAACTCCGTGTCGTAGAAGAACCTCATCGGCGCCCGTGCCCCCCTGGCGGCTTGCTGATGCGGTGCAGGGTTGGGAGCGACTTCGCGTTCCTGTCGAGCGGCTTGAGGTGCTGGTGACCTGAGGGCGGCGACTGCCTCTCGTTCTCGACCGACCATTCGTACAACCTCTCGTCGCCGTCCTGCCCTTCGATCTTGGGGTAGTGAACGGGAGCCGTCGAGTTCGCTGGATTGCCAACCAACTCGATAGCTCGCCGAATGTCCGGATCCAACACGTTCAGGAAGCCCCGCTGGAGTGTAGTCATGCTGCTGCCAGCCGCGGCGAACCGCCCATCGTCTCCGATCGGTAGCGCCGCGACCTCAGTTGCGTATCTCGCCGCGACGTCCTTGGGTCCGATCTTGAGGTCACCAAGAACAGTCGCATTCTCGTACCTGGGGGAACACACCGGCCAGCTTTCGTATCGTGTCTGGCGAGCGACCGGCAGGAGCGCGAACGGGTCCAAGCGCACCGTCCCCAGGCCGAGCGGCTTCCCGAGGCCGAGTTTGTGGCGGAACTCCTTGGTGGGTCGGAGGGCGAACAGCAACAGGCCGAGCTCGAGCTCGCTCAGGTTGTCGAAGTCCACGTGAAAGAGGAAGCAGAGGTCCTTCCGCAATGGGCGTACCCAGAGGTGCTGCTTCAGACGGTCTGGCGGGACCGAGTCCGGCCTCGCAACGCACCAGCACGCGTTGCCCTCCGTCGCCAAATTCCGGTGGAGATAGACTTTCCTTCCGAGCGGGATGTGCGTCTCTCTATTTGCGTCGAGACCTTTCTTCGAAATGTATTCAGGACCAAAGTACAGGGCCGGAGATGGCGGTCGCGGTGAACTGAGGATCTGGAGCAGCGCCTCGTTGTCGCCCTCCAATAGGAACGGAGATTCCTGGTGCGCAGCGAGGCGTGCAAAGCCGAAGCGGACACGTCCGGCCAAGGCCTTGACACCAAGGTCCTCGTGTGCCTCGCCCTCCCACGTTTCCTCAGCGACTTCCTCGACAAACCCGAAAAGCTGCTCCGCGATCGAGACCGTCAAGCGCTGCCGACTGAACGGGAGCAGCTCAGGAGAGATCTTGCTGAAGTGGCCGTGAACGCTGCCTTTCGGTCGCCGTTGCCTGTCGATGCTCAATGAGAGTCTCGTGTTCTTAAGAACCCGGAGGGCCGAGTTGCTGGCCGCCTCGGCAAGCGAGGCTACAAGCCCCTTGAGAGTCGAGGCCGGGATCGCGGGTTGCCCCTCGATTTCAAAGGGCTGGACATGCTTTGCGGTGCCGTCGTCACCAGTTTGCGAGGCACCTACGACGATGGGACCCAGCGTCGTGAGGGCGCAGAGAACCCTGCCTGAATGGGTCGACGCAACGTAGCGATCGTGCGTGACGTGCCCGATCGACGGGCGGATCCCGTTGCCGAACTGAGCAGCGTCAACGTCGCCGTGGCGGCCGTTCGTTCCCTTCGCGGGAATGAAGTGATACGGGTTCAGAAACTCCGTACCCGTCGGGCCCTTCGCCGGCGACACTGCGACCGTCGGTGAGGGGGTAGGTTCAGCCGTCGTCGCCGCCGGCCTGGCGAGCGGAGCGGTCTCCCTTGCGCGCTCGAACCGCGGAATCGCAGTTCGCAACAGGCCCGCACAAGGTTCAGGGTCGAGGCCCCCCCACGGGCCGCTATCTCTCGGCTGACCGACCCACTTCTTCAGTTCTTCCCAGTGGGACCCACTGTCAAGTTGTGCCGGGGCGGTAGCCCCGATGATGCAAGCGGTGCACGCCCCGTAGCCCTTGGCGGCGCCGAAGCCGAAGGTGATGTCGCCCTCGATGAGATCGCGCAGGGTGAGGGCGATGAGGCCGAGCGCCCACGGCTCGGAGCGGTCAAGCTCGAGCGTGATACTGCCCTCGAGGACGGGGTTCCAGAACGGCTCTGCATCGAACTTCTTCCCGCCGCTGACGCCCCCGGTGAAGCGGTCGATCGCGACGAAGTCCTGGCGCTTCGGTTGGCCCCTGTGGCCTTCGACAGCGGTGAAATCGGAGATCTGAAGTGTAGAAGCCCATCCTGCGGCGCCGAAAAGGCGGCAGGTGGGGCAGAGCTTCGTCTCTTCTTCGCCCTTTGCGTGGATTGCTTTGCAGGCGTCGGGTCCCTGTGGGTCGCAGGCGTGGGCGCCCAGGGTTCGCAGGATGCGCTCTGCCTGGCTGCGGAACGCACCGCGGAAGGAGTCGGCGGGAAGCAGCAGGTCCCCCGCCGCATCGAGGAGGGCACGGTGGTCCGATACCGTGTCGTCCCCCGTGTTCGCCTGCCCGCGCGTGGGGTCATGAACCATGAAGGCGGGGTCAAAGGTCAGACGCAAGCGGATCACGAGGCGGTTGGGCGGGCAGATGGTGGGGAGCATCTCGTTGGCTCTACGTTGTAGCGCTCTCCTCTCGTCCTCCTGCAGAGAGGGCAAACCGTCGTAGCCGCCGCCGGTGACGTGCCACCCCTGCTTGCCGACTGGCAACGACCGCTTGGCGAACCATTCCTTCAAGTCTGCGGGAACGAGCCTGGAGATTTTGATCTGACTCGAGTCGAGGGAGAAGGCGCCGCGCAGATTTTGCTCTCCTGCGCCGAGGCGGACGGGGAAGGTTGGATGGCCAAAGCCCTGGAGGGCGAAGAGGAGGAAAGCCGCCTCGTCGTCGGCGAGGTTTTGCGCCGTGACGACCAGCTTGAAGGTCACGCCCGGGGGCACGAACTCCTCGTGGTAGAGCTTTTCGTCCCGCACAGTTTTCGTGGTCCGCGCGATGGCCGTGTGGGCGGAGGTAATCGTCAGGCGCCCGGCATCCCAGTGGAGCGGAGGTTTGTTGTTGGGATAGGGGGACTGCAACTCGGCACCCACCTTGCTCAGCTTCACCGTGCCGCCCGGGTTCTTGACCGCAAAGGCGTCGCAGAACTCGGCCTTGCCCCCCACGAAGCCCTGACTGCGCGCGTCTTCGCTTCCGAAGACCTCTTCCACCAGACGCCCATCCACGCCAGGCGCGTGGCGCAGCCACGATCGCAGGGCGCCCTTGATCGCTTTGCCGGGGAGGTAAGCGTGGCCCTCGTGGTCGGTGACGACAGCGTTGGCTTCAAACTTGGTAATGGTCCCATCCGATTCGCGCCGCTCTTTCGTGACCGTCCCACCACTGCCAATATGAAGGAGGGCGCTCGTCGTGATCTCGGCCTCGAAGCTCCAGCGGTTCTCAAACATCGGCGGACTCCCTTCGCGGCTCGACGCTCCAGTCCCAGTGAGGGCTGAGGTTCACGGCAATCTCGCCGTAGCCGTTTTCGGGGAGGAAGGGGTTCTCGCGCCAGCCATCGCCGTAACGATCCTTGACCCATGTGGGCAGCGGCAGGCCGTAGTTGCGCCAAACCTTGACCCTTTCCGTCGCTTGTGCCTCGCGGCCAGCGATCGGCTTCAGTACAAACACACTCCCGGCTTCGGTGAGGAAGAACGGGTTGTAAGACCCTCTTGCCTTAAACCGCTGCCCGAGGTAGCCCCCCTTCAGCGACTGCCGGGCGAAGAACTGGACCAGGTCAAGTGCAGCTGATCCCGACGCTTCGCTCGAAAGACCGGCCCAAACCCCCTTGTAGAGATCGAACAGCGATGCGGCGGGGTCGGCAGCGTCTTGCGGATCGCACAGCAGTGCTGGGGTTTGCAGCGTGAGGACGAAGAGGCCGTCCCTCGCCGCGACCTCCGCCGCATAGCCTGTCTTCACGGCCACCTCCCCGGTCCGGGCCTTGGTCTTGCCAAGCCCGTGGAGGCCGAGCGCCAGCAGCGTCTTCAGACAGCCCCATACCTGAGGCCGACTGCTCGCGCTGACCCTCGAGAGGTCCAGCGATCCGCGCCAGGTGACTTCTTCTCTTGGCGCAATGGACTCGTAGGCGAAGAGTTGTTCATCCTTGGCGCGGCGTTTCTCCGGGTCGTGCTCGTGCCGAACGCGCAGGTCGCGTTGGAGCTTGGGCCACCCGAAAGCGGTCATGACGGCCGAACTGTCTTTCCAGTCGATGCGAAAGGCAGGAGCCGACAGCGTGCCGTCCGAATCATTCTGGAGCGGAGGTTCGTCTTCGAGAGCCACGTCGCGGGCCTCGCCCTCGCCAAACTTGACGAGGGACAGGGGCGGGAGGTTTGGTCGGCTGTTGGACGATGGGAAGGCGTGGGTGAAACGGATCTCGTGGAAATGGTTTCCCAGGGCGTCCCACGGTTGAGGGAGACTTCCGTCGACCGTGGAGCCGTCGCATCCCAACATCTCCATCAGCATGGAGCCTAGTGTGCCCTTCAGCGCCCCTCCCGGGATGATCTCGGAACCTTCGAAGAGGTACTGGGTGAGGCGCTTCTGGGCGATGCAGAACGGCTCCAGAAGTTGGAAGCCGAAGTCCATGACCTCAGCGGGGGGCGGTATCGCCTCTGGGTGCTCGGGGATGTCCACGACGCGGGAACCGCTCTTGTCCAAGCCGGCACCGAGGAATTGGCCGAATCCCACGGTCCGGTCGGCGCCGAGGCTCGTCAGCCAGGAGAAGAGAACCGCGAGATCCGCCATCAAAGAATCGATCTCGGTGTCGTCCTGTGCGAAGAACCAGCAGACGCCTGCGAACTCGGCGCGGCCGCCTGCTTCGAAGGGTTTCTCCATGACCTGGATGGCGCCCTCTTGGCCGGCCTTTCGCAGTGGGTCCATCTTGATACCGGTGGATGTCTTCTTCGCTCTTGCTGGCGGCGCCGACTCGACAGGCTGCGCGGCCCGGACGTGGACGAAGTCGGTGAAGTGGAGGCGACCGCGGTCGGGGTCCCACACGCCTTCGCCGGCTTGGGTGCCGAAACGACTCTCGATGCGGCCCGCAAATGAGATCCCAGCCCCGCAAAGTTCAGTCCACGCTTCCCTGAGTTTCCCCTTGACCAGGGAAAACGGGATGTACAGCTCGTCCCTGTGATTGCGGGCGAAGGGGGAATCGATACCCGGATCCCCGGCCGTCGAGGCTCCTGTAAGGATGGGCCCCTGTACGTTCAGAATGATCTTGATCTCGGCAAGTTTCATGACGCCACCCCACTTCCGGCGGAGTAGTTTCCAAGTGTCGGGATGTAGTCCCACAGCTCGCGCACGTGGTACCAGAAGACTTCGTCGGCTTGCCCGAGGCACGCCCGGAGGGCGGGCAGATCGCTATTGAGCGGGTGGGCACTCCGATCGATCTCCTCGAAGATCTCCTTCGCGTCTTTCCCTTGCTCGTGCGCCGCCTGCGCGGCGCGGTAGACCTTCTTGCGGGGGACGACCTCCTTCAGCTTCGGGAACACGGCCGGTACCTGCGCCATGGCATCGGCTCGGAGGATGAGCTCCTTGTCGTGGCCGGGGATGAGGGCCTTGCGGAACCCGCCCAGATCTTTAGCCGTGAAATCGAACGATTCGAGCACCTGGAAAGCGATGAGATTCTCTTTCCTGCTCGTGTCCTTGGCCGCCTCACACAAACCGTGGACGAGGTCGATCATCCTGTGGATGGGCGCAGTGTGGTGACAGAACACGACGCCCGCTGCGTGGGTTACCGGTTGCACGCCGATGGTCCAGGAGCTGGCGTGGTCAAAGAAGTGCTGCAAAGTCTCCCAGGCCTTCCAGGCGGGAACCACCCAGAGGATCTCGTCCCCGCCCCATAGGAGCGTCTCGATGCGGTAGGCGTTGCCGTTTCGCCAACCAGAATCCCCGGCCATCTTCTGAAGAAGAGCGGCCAACATCTTGCGCCGCTCTCCCAGGAGGCTGTCGGATTCAGCGCGGTAGGCGTCCCACGGGTCCCTGCCGGCCGCTGCAGCGACGGCCTGGTTGTACTTCTGGCCGAAGCCGTTGCCGTCGACGTAAATAAGCGCCATCTTGTGACTGAGATTCTTGGCGGCCGAGCTTTCCGTCAGATCGTCGAGGTCCGAGACGAAGGAGACAGCATCGCCAATAGGGTGAGCTGAGCTCTCCGTCTCGTGCTTGTAGAAGTCATGCTTTTCACGCTTGCCGTATTGCCGCCTCTCAAATACGGCTTCGCTCACCGGCCTCTTCTCGCCGCCTTTCCAGTCGTCTTTTACCGCCGGTCTCACCATGTCGAAGCTGCAGGGGCCTTTGCTCGTCGAGGAATTCCAAGCCGGAACCATCAGGCTGAGGCTCTGCATTTGGTCCCAACGAAGCCTGGCCAGGAGATGCTGACGATCTTCCGCAAACGCCTGCGCCGAAACGCCAGACACAGGCCCGCACGCGACGCCGAAGGTTGCGTGGCTAGCGATCTTCGTGGCGGCCGCGCGAGCGATCTTCTCGGCACTTCTTGCTGCGGTCTCATCCGCCAGCTCCAACCGGTAGAGGCCCACCGATGCCGCCTCCTGGATGATCGTCACCTTCCCGGGGAACTTGCTCGTGAGTTCCTTTCCAACTGCGCCGATTGCGTGGAGAAGCTGGAAGCTTGCCCCCCGGCGCGTGGAGAGATCGTCCGTGTCAAGGATGAAGTCGTCGAAGTTCTGGGCCTCGATTTGAAGGTAGTACCACGCCATATCAGCCCCCCTGCTTCTTGCGCGCCGCCGCGGCCGCAAAGAACCTCCCTGCCAGGACGGACGTCACCCCCACCCCCAGCAACAGCGGCAGGATTAGCTGCAACGCGAGGTGCCCACCATGGCCCATGAACGTGCCAAACATATCGTTGGAACCCAGGATTTGCGCCAGCAATGCAGCTATCGCGATCCCAAGACCGAAGACCGTCAATGTGTTGATGGCGTTCTGGGTTGCGTCGGCCCCGGTCTGCGCATTCTTCTCGGCGATCAGTTCCGCCAGCTCGTGGGTCGACTCGATTTCCGCCTTGACCTCTGCGAATATCTGATCAATATCCATCCAATGCCTCAACTTCTCGTAGATCTCGATGGCCTGCTGCTGTGTGGAAAGCAGGGGAAACTG
Organism: bacterium; assembly: GCA_021780625.1. The sequence goes on from JAJXYI010000110.1 coordinate 11,342, forward strand.
GTAGAGGTTGACGAACGCCGCGAACTCACCCCGAAACGCCCGAAAGTGCTCCTCCCAGGCCGTGCCGACACCCGCTGCCAAGCGGGCCTGCGTATCCCAGCTGATGCGTTGACTGGCGCGAAAGAGGCAGGTCCGCACGTAGAGGAGGAGAAGGCCCATGTCAAGGTACATCCGTTCGAAATGGGCCGGCACCCACGATTCCAGACAACCCATGACCGCCACCGAAAAGTTGTTGAACCCATAGACCGTTGGCGTTGACCCCGACGCCCACCGCATGAAGCTGCGTTCCTGGACCCAGTTCAGCCGAAACCCGTCCACAGGGACCGGGGCGCTATCAACGTCGAGGAGGGCATGCCAAATCTCCGTCAATGGGTCGGTGCAGGTCGTTCGCGCGGTCGCTTGCTCAAGCAGCCCTTCGAAGCGCGCACAGTGGCCCTCGGCTTGGCTCAGCCTGGCGCACGTCCACACGAAGGCTCGGTTATCCGGATAGACGTCCCAGGTTGGGACCGCATAGCCCTTCGGCGAAGCACCGGAGACCGCCGAATTCAGGAGTTCCTCCGCTGTCGAAATGGCTTGTCCTTCGGCGGTTGCCATCGCCGCCGAGCGGGCGCCTTCCAGCCATTCCTGCGGAAAGAGCCGAAACGACGTTCCGTCCATCAGCCGGGCAGGGCAGCAGAGGAGGCTCTCCCACATTGCCCAGTACGACATGCAGAGGTGTTCGTCCTCGGTGGGCCCCGGTAGACCGATGATCTCCTCGTGGCGCTTGAACGCGACATCGGGGTGTTTGTAAAAGGGAAGTTTGTAGTAGCGGAATATCTCATTGAGCCTGAGCAAGTCACTGGTCGTTGGAGTTGTGGCCTCAGAAAAACCAACCTTAATGAGCAGGAGGCCATTCTTGGCGAAAGGCGACGCACCCTGGGAACATTTGTCCGCATGAAGATCCCATTCAAAGAGAACCAGCCGGCTCCACTCAATGCCTAGGGCGATGGTGCTGCCGTCGTGCCGAACAAGACTCAGGTCGTTCGCAAAGATCTTCTTGATGCCAGCCAGCTGGAACCACCTGGCGCGTTTGAAGAGGACGAGGTTTGTCTCCGGCATGAAGTACTGTAGTCGCCACGCGAGTCCGAGCGGGTCCGCCTCTTCTGGTTGCAACCGTTCCGGTGAGGCATCGCCAGCCGAGGCGCCTGGCCTGCGCTGCACCTCAGAATCCGGGCTGGGCACCTCCTCGCGGTCTTGAGCGCCAATACCGCCGAGGGGTCCGGCCCAGGACAGTTCTGTCCAGATCGCGTCAGCCGCCGAGCCTTGGCTTTTGAGGACTTCGGTGCTGTAGGCAAAAGGAAGGAGAAAAACCGTGTAGCTGTTAGCCCGATCAAGAGGTGCCTGGGCCAGCGGTTGGTCGGATCGTCCGGGCGTCATGGGTGCTCCTCCTTCAGAGAGCCAAGGTCGCCACGCATCGATCGGCTGTCACGACACCGGGCGGGACCAGATCGCGCCGCCTTGCCGCTGCGAGGTGTACGAGCTGCATACCAGCCATCCATATCAACGCTCCACATCTTCCTTCCGCGCCGGCGAACCATGGGCGAGGCCTCACCTACAACATCATCGGTGGAGCCGGCTTGATCGGGAATGCCTGGAAGTTCTTCGCACCCTCGGGGAGTGGCATGCCGAGCCAGAAATTCACCGGTGCGGCACCCCCGGCCTCGCTCTCGGGAGGCGTGACCTCGCAGTAGAACATGTCGGCCTCCAGATCGTGAACGTGGAACGAGACGCCCTCGACCGGCACCGGGGCCTCGACGGCCAGCGCGACGTGGCCGGTGCCGTCCACATCCATGTACAGCAGCGCCGCGCGGTGACCCAGGCGACTGAGGATCGCGCCACACAAAATGGCGTGATCCTCGCAGTCGCCCCGCTTGTCGACCAGCGTCTCGACTGGAAACTTGGGGTACTCGCGGTGGTACTCCGCCTCGTCGTCGGCATAAAGAAGCGACAGCGTGAACGCCATCGCGAGGTGGATCTCGGCGAGGACGTCGAAGTCGCGCTTGGCGATGATCGCGCGCAGCCGGGCCGCGGCCTGGCCCACGATCTCGTCGCTGACCTCGGCGTTGGCGAACTGGACAAAGTCGGCCGGCGTCTTGACGTCATGGGAAAGCTGCTTGAAATCATCATAGATCGGCCTTGGGATGCCGAGCGCCATGTGAAGCGCGTGCTGGGTCGCGTCCTTATGCCACGGCTCCTCGGCGAACGTCCAGTCATACACGCGAGTGAACGTCGCCCCCGAGTCGGCGTCTTCGCCGCGCGCATCGCCGTCAGGCCCCGTTTCAGGGAGCTCGGTCTGCGGCTCCGGCAGCGGGGTCGGATGGGACCCCGGCGCAGGGCCGTGCTCGCGCCCGCCCGACAGGCCCACGGCCACCAACGTGGCAGCGGCCGCCAACGGAACACTGAGGCAGTGGAGCAAGGCCGCTGCGATGACCCACGCGACGGTCAGCACCAGCGCCGGCACGAAGATCGCATCGCCGCCGTGGAAGCGCAGCAGGTCATCCTCAGGATCAGCCTTGGCTCGCAGCTTGCTCACGACTGAGCCGGCGAGCCACGCCGTGCCCGCGAACGCCAAACTGACCACGAGGCTGGCGAACACCAACCGCAGCGGCGTGGCCAGGAGCGAGGCGGGGAGCTTCGCCGAAGGCCAGAACGCCAACACCAGGGTCGCGGCCGCACGCCGCAGGGGGGCGATGAGGACCACCGGGAGCCACAGCAAGGCGGCGAGGAGTCGGCCGGTCACAGGCCGCTCCGGCGCACGACCTTGAGGCTGCCGCCCCGCACACAGCACACGAGCGGAACCGAGCGCGTCTCGATGACATCGGCCCCCTCAAGCCGGGCCTCGCTCGTTGCCGACCGGAGTTCAGTTACAAAGTCCGGCGGCGCGACCCACAGCAAGGTCTCCATCTGGCGAGGCGCATCCGTCATCGGCTCCGCGCGCTGCCAGAGGGTTGTTGCTACCGTAGTCAAGCCCGACTCCTGTCGGGTCTTGCGCCGGACATCCCAGAGCTCGCCCCAGCTTGGGAGCTTCACGCCATCCTCCTGCCTGGCAATCTTGCGCCCGCACCAGTCCACCAGGCGCTCGGGCCAAGATCCGGCGTTCTCGGAGTCCTCGCTGAAGGCCCAGATCTTGACATCATTGACGGCCTCGACAAGCCAGCGTTGGGTGGGCGTGTCCAGGTGTTCGAAGAGGCACACGAACTCCGCCGGTTGCGAAAGGACGGCGCTGATCGGTGGCGTGTCCGGCAATTCCGTGGCCACGGTCTGAGTCAGGCGCTGCAATCCATTCGACAATATCCGCCGGTTGTTGCCGAGCTCTTGCTCACACAGGTGAAGGACCTCGCGGAGCGTGCCCACAAGGTCTTCAAGGTAGCCAACGGCGTTCTGCGACATGATCGCCTCCTGCCTGGCGATCACGGTGTCGATCGCACGATCCCGCGCCGCGATCACCGTCTCGTGCGCTTTGGCGAGCTTCCTGACCAACGCGGCACCCGCCACGGCGACGCCGGCCGCCGCGGCCAGCACCGAGAAGATGGCCGCCCGCCCAGGCGGGTAGAGGGCGTGCAGGACGGTGGCCGCGGCCACGAGCGCGGGGGCCAGCCAAAGTGCGTGCCGCCCTGCCAGCACGAAGGCGTTGGGCCGCGCGGCGACCGCGCTGTCCAGCGCCGCGAGAGGCTCGTCGAGTTCCGCCTCGTGTACGGGCATCGCTCGTCGCGGCGCGCTCGCCCGCTCACCAAGGGTTTGTAGCGCCCGTTCGCACCAGGCGGGGGCGAACACCAGAGACTCTTCGGCGTTCCTGAACTCGCGCTGGACTCTGGACACCATGTCCCAAGTTAGCGCCGCCGCGGCCTGTTGCAGCTGTTGGCGCCACACGGACGTCCGGGACATGTCAAACGTCCGCGAGATCTTCCGGATTGAGGCCGACCAACCCGCGGGAGTGCGATCAGGGAGCTGCACGGCCACGGCGGCGCGGTCGAGGCGGATCAGCAGCGTACCATCGTCGGCCCAGGTCGGGACGGCGGGGATCGGCGTGACGTGGAGGCCACCGACGAGGCGCGGGTCGAAAAGGCGCAGCCCGAGCGCCTGCGGCGACCACTCGCCCACGAACTTTGTGATCAACCTGGGCTCGGGTTCCGTGGCCTGGGCCACCCTCTTGGCATCCAGCTGGAGGGTCGTGATCGCCACGGCCGCATGCTGCGCGAGGCGCTCCAAGGCGTTGCCCGCGAGTCCGCAGTACCCAGCGAAGCCGGATGACTCCACGGTGTGCCCTGCCCGAATGAGGCGGTCCGAGATCTCAGGGAACAGGTGGAGCAGGATGGTGCCGGCGACTTCACCGGTGAGCTGGGTCTCGGGGATGATCGCTCCAGAGGCCGCGCTGGGTGACACCAGCAGGACGGACGGTCCCACGTCCTGCGGGAGTGGCCACTCACCAAGAAGCTTGGTCGCGTTGGTGCAAAGCACGACCAGCCGCACCGAGTCGACCGCGAACTCGTTCTGCACGGCACGAAGCTGCGCCGCCACGTCGCCAAAGGTTCCCTCGTCGGCCACGACGAGGTGCTGCACCTCGATCCGTCCCGCCTCACGCCCCTTGACACTCCACCCAGCGGTCTCAATCTCCTCGACAACCGGCGCCTGGACGAGCTCCGAACGAGCGCTCAGTAGCTGGTCCTTCAACGTACTCGCCGCCGAGGTTCGCAGCCGGACCGCCGGGGCCGCTTCTTGGGGCAGCAGACTGAGCATCTCCTCGAACCGTTTGACGACACCCTCGCCGAACGCACCACTCCCGGCCACCACGGTCAGGGTGATGCCCGGCCGAACGGTCCGGAACTCGAACGCCACGCCTACCGCCCGAGCGACGCCAGACGCGCGTTGATGAGGGCGCGTTCTCTCGCCAACAGATCGTTGCCGGTGGCGCTCTCGTCAAGGACTTGCGTCACGTACGCCCGGAGCTGTTGGTCTAGGGTCGCGTTGCCAACCTGTTCGTGGTACGCCTCGATCGTCGCGCCGAGCAGATCGAGCCAGGTGGGGTGTGTGCGAAGTGCCGCCACGGCCGCCTCGCGCCCCTGGGCCAGCGACAACAGCTTCGCGGGCTTTGCCGAACTCAGCTTGAAGGAAATATCGCCAACGTTTGCAGGCGTCCCCGGCGGGTTCGCGATCGAAAAGACGGTCGGGGCCTGGGTCGAGTACAGGACGGTCGTCGTACCCTGGGATTCCTCAAGGCCAAAGTAGTACCAGTCACCTCTCTTCACGACGAATCCGAACGCCATGCCGAGGGCGAAGAGGGAGAGAGGCGTGGCGTCCTCGGGAAAGATGTCGGGGATCGACAAGAAGGCGGCATGAGTCTCGATCATGAAGCGGCCGTTGGCCGATTTGCTTTCTTGTTCGAACTGGGCGCGCCAGCGCTTGGCCTCGCTGAGGTAGTAGCAGCGGGCGCCGTACGTCCTCCGGCCCAGCGAAAGCTCGTAGCGCCGATCCGATGGAATGACCTCGTACCGCGAGCGGTCGCGCCCGCGAGCCAGCTTCTTGATCCAGTCGAGCACGGCAGCGGGAGCAACGAGTGCACCGGATTCGGCCCGCGAGTGGGCCACCGACACGGCCATGAACTCCGGGAACCCCATCCCTGCTTTGACCGCCGGTGCATCCCAAAAAGGCTGGCACAGCTGGAACGCGAGGGAGAGTTTGGCTTCCAGCTCGCCCGTCACCTCGTCAGGGTTGGCCGCGATGAAGTCAACGATGCTGGTCCCCAAGAGTGGCGGCGCCAGCACGTCGTAAAGAGTCTTGCCCAGCTTCTGGGCCGCTTGCGCCATCCGGGCGGCCGGGGACAGGCCGAGCAACCAGCGGTACATCGCCTGGCGGTCGCCGAACGCCTCGACGATCTTGGCGAGCGCTTGCGGCGTTGGCATGCTCTGGCGCAGCCCTTCGTAGTACCGTTGCTCATAACCGGCCGGGGTTACCTCTTGTTCGACGGCGAACCTGTTGGCCGGCGTGTCGTGATGCGTCTCGAGGCCGCGCCGCGCCGCGTCGGCCTCGTGCTGCAGCCTGACCAGGTCTTCGGTCAACGAACGCCACTTCTCCATCGCGGTCTGCACTAGATGTGACAGCTTGTCGAGCAGATCGATCGCCAGAGGCCTGGCGACCGCCCAGAGCTCTTGGGTGGCCATGTCGTTGAACAGGTTGATCAACAGCGCGCGCAGCGTCTTGTTGTCCTTCGACCTGAACAGCGGGAATCGGAGGTTCGCCAGCTGGTCGCGCCGCGCGTTGAAGTCCTGGAGCGAGGCCTGACGTTCACGCGTCACCCAACCGTTCAGCTCGCCGCCAAGCTCATCCCGCACCTGCTTGATCACCTTCTGCAGCTCCTCCAGCAGGCGCCGCGCCGAGGCGGCGTTGAAGCGCTCCGCGACCCCGAGCGCGAACTGATCGACGGCGACACTCAACAGGTCACGGGGAGGGTCGAGATCTCGCCCCAGCCGCCGGTTGAGGTTGCCGGCCGCGAGATCCTGGACACGCTTGAGGTCGGTGGTCGTGAACAGTTGCCATTGCTGACCGATCTTCGCCGCGAACTCGGCACCGCCAAGCTGCTTGCCCCACGTCGGGGTCAACCCCAACGAAGACGCAGACGTGACCTCGTTCCTGGCCCCATCGAAGAGCAAACTGTCGAGGATCTGGTTGTTGGAGCCGCGATCGTCGAGGCGCTCCTGTTGCAGGAACGCTGTGACCGTGCCTTCGATCTCGGCCTGAGCCGGAAGCGCGCCGAGGAGCTGGTCGGCCACGGCGTCGGCCAGCAGCCGGTACGTGCAGTAGAGGCTTGTGCGCTCGGCCGGGAACACGAGCGACGAGGTGGCCACGGTGCCGAGCAAGCGCGGCCTGTTGGTGATCGGGCACGGCTCGACACCGGTCAGAACATGATTGTTGGCGTCGAATGACGCCCCGTTCGTTCCAAACGGCGAGCCGACGTCCTGGAAGATCGTCCGCGCCATGAGCTCGTAGAGATCATCGATCTTGGAGAGACGCCCAAGTGCGTTCTGGTCGTCCACGAGGTAGACACGGTCGAACAGCTGGTCCGCCGGCTCGAGCGAGAGTATGCCGCCGTCGCCGTAGTCGTACTCGATCGCCTGCGTGCGTTCAGGGGCGTCCCGGTCGAGCACGAATTGCAGCTCCCGCAACGCCGCGAAGGCGTTCGCCCTGATCCGGTTCTGCTGGTAGGTGTCCTGCTTGACGGCCTCGTCGAACGAGGCGTTGGGAAGCGCGAACATACCGACGATTCTTGGGTCCCTCCCGCTGCAGACATCGTGCGCCAGGAGGCTGACGTCGAGGAAGCACCCGGAGCCGGTGCCCCCGTTGAGCGACCCGACAACGTAGATGACGACACTGTTCCCAATCGCAGCGCCGTCTTGCTTGAGCTGGACGTTGACGCGGTTGGCAACCTCGATGAGCTGGTTGAAGGCGTTGGCGAACGCTCGCTTTACCTGGGCGTAGTCCAACACGAGCGCCAGCGCGCCCAGCGAGCGGATCTGACCGGCACCCTTGCCCTGCGCCAGGTTACGAATGAAGCCCTCCTGCAACCTGTTCTTCGGAAAACGCTTCCAGATATGAGGGTGTGCGTCCGGGTACGCGATCAGCGTTGGCACCTGTTCGGTCCCGATGAGACATTGCTCGGCCTGGGCGATCTTCGGGTACCCCGGTTTCTGGCTGAACGTGCTGCGGTCGGTATCCACGAAGAGGAAGGAGTGCAGGCTTTGG
>JAJXYI010000110.1:19127-24751 GCA_021780625.1 bacterium
GCGATCCGATCGTCGCGGCCGGCAAGGAGCCTCTTGACCCGGAGCAGGACCTCCGCTCCGGTGCCGCCGAGCCCGACCAGAAGGGTCGGATAGTAGGTCATCCCGGCGCCGGCTCGCTGCCTGTCGCCCCCAGATCCCGGCGCCGAATCATTGAGGTTGTCGAACAAATCCATCGTGCCTCCCCTGGTCGGGCCCAACTTGGTTCAGCGCCGTCTTCCGGTTTCGCCCCGGTACCGGAACACCCAACCACCGAGCTCAAAACTGTCCCCGTTGAACAAGGCCAGCTCGACCTGCGTACGCCCCTGCATCGTGAGCCGTTCGGCCGGCTCAGGCCGCACGATGACGTGACGCTCTCCCTCCAGCGACCCGACGTGCAAACTGGCCAAGCGGCGGCCCACCGTTGGCAGCACGATTCCTTCATTCCCGACCGAGACTGTTGACCCGTGGCGAGAGAGGTCGTCCACTCGGGTGATCTGGGCGGGCTGGCCGCTGGGCCAGGCTTCGAGCTGGCCGAACAACCGGCGAGACTGCATCCACCGCCAGACAAGGGACGCCACCGCGATTGCCGCCGCCAGCAGGACAATCCCCCCAAGCCAATACGGCCAAACGGGCGGCCTGAGGTTCACGGCGACGGTCACGGCCACCTGTTGTGGGGCGGCGCGATACGCCGTGACAGTCCCGGCCAGAGCCACGTCGACGTGCCCATCGTACGTCGCGGGCGGGATCATGTTGGCTGTCTCGGCGCTGACGCGCACGTCCACCTGCCCGGCGGCCGCCCCTGCCGTGCTGGCCCGAACGATTAGCCCGGCCGGGGCCCCAGGCAAGGTGACACCGATCTGGAGGTCGTTGGAGGACAAGCCGGGCGGCAAGTGGACAGTGAGGGCGCCGGTCGCGGGCGTGCCAACGGTGGTGAGGTCGAGGCGCAGCGACGCCGGATTCACCTCGAGAGTGACTGGTTTGGGAGGGGGAGGCGCTTGCAGCTTGCGCGGCAGGTTCTGCAGGTCCGCCCCATGTGGGTCGTGGATCGTCTTGCCGTTCGGAAACACCGAGATCGCGCTCGCCAGCTCGCGATCCACCTTGGGGCCGAGCTGGATTTGGAAGACGTACCACGGCTTGCCGGCGTAGGGCTGGGCCACTTCCGCGAGTGTCGGCCCGTGCCCCCTCATTGCGGGCGGGGGGTCGTTCAGGCCGTCGGTGAGGATCGCGACAACCTGGTTGTGGCCCGGGAACGCGGCTTCGAGGCGCGCAGCCTCCTTGAGGCCGATCTCCAGGGCTCGTGCCGTGAACGTCCAGTTGCCGTCGGCCCGAAACGAGTCGATAAGGCTGAAGAGGCGGAGGCGCTCTGTGTCAGTCACGAGCGTCACGGTGGGCTGGGGCCGGACGTCGGTGTCGAACGCGATCAACGTGACGGTGTCACCGTTGATCAGGCCTTTGACCAGTTCCTTGCAGGTCGCCTTGACCTGACCGAAGATGTTGGAGCCGCCGGCGAGCCCGCGCATCGTCTTCGAAGTGTCCAGGATAAGCACGAGATCGGTCTGACCGGCTGCATTCCCTGCCAATGTCTCGGAAAAGGCGGTGGTCGCAACCCCGATCACGGCACACGTCATCAGAAGGACAATAGTGGCGAAGCTGAATCCAGAATACCCAGGCACCACAGAATGCGGACGGTGCTCACGCGTCACCTGGCTCACGCAACCCCCTCTGTCTTTCGGTCCATTTCGGTTGGTGCCCCCGGAATCACTGAACGGTCCCCCGGGCCGCGACGCTGAATCTTGCCGGCATTGTCGTCAGTTCGCACCGCCAATGTCAACTGCCAACGTGACACCCCAATCTATGCGCGACAGGCCCCTAGCTAGCGGCGCGACGTTCAATGGCCGCGGAATCGCGGCCACGGTGGCCAACGAAAAGGGGAGGTGACCACAGGAACCGTCTGGGATGTTGAGTACTCGCGAGTCGGAGGAGTGGATGGGACACCGCTCCCGACCGAAGATTGGGTCAAGATCGGCAAATTCGACGGTGACGGCGTAAGCGGCGTGGAGTCGCGGACTCTCGGGATCAATGACGGCGAGGAAATTCGGAATCCTGAACGGCGGAGGGTTGGAGAGATCGACTCTGTCGCCGTTCGTGGCACGGGGTGGCGAAAGGCGGGCGCGGTCGAAAACGAGAACGACTCGGCTGGAGGATTCGCTCTTCTTTTTCTGCTCCTCTAGCAGCGCGGGCCCGCTCCACTTGATTCCACCGCGGAGGCGATCTCCGGTCAGGAGGTCGCCTCTCCTTCGCCCTCCTCGGCACGATGAGCGATGTTCAGCTCCCGCTCCACCGTCGCCCGCGGGCGCCCATATGTGAGCCGAGAGACGGCCCGCAGCCTTTCGGCGCGGGCCTCGTCGACCGGCACCGCGGGCAGCACCGTTTCGACGGTGAACGGCTCAACCGCCTGCCCGCCAACAAGCGTCGTCATCACGGCGTGCCAGTTCGGGAGCGTCGCAAGGTCGGACCGAGCGAACACGGGCGCCATGTACTTCTCGAGCATTTCCGCGTCCGGCTGGCCGGTTCGGAACGCCACAAGGGTGCCGACGTTCCCGAATATCGACCCGACGATCTGAGCATCCTGGAGCTGCGACACGAACTGGTTGGCAAGCACGAGACCGAGACCGAACTTCCGGCCTTCTGAGAGCATGCTGATGAAGTTGCTCGTCGCGATGGCCTGGAACTCGTCCACGTACGTGAAGAACGGCCGTCGCTCCTCCTCCGGCATGCGGACGCGCGACATCGCGGCCGCCAGCAACTTCGCCAGCACGATCATCCCGAGGAACTTGGCCTTTGACTCCGTGAGCATGCCCTTGGCCAGGTTGACGAGAAGGATCTTGGCCCGGTGCCGCCCGCTCGCGTCGCGCTCGCCGTCCATGATCTGGCGGAAGTTGATGGTCGCGCACCGTTGACCGAAGATGTTGCGGAGCATCGGATCGAAGACGAACTCCTCGAACTTGCTCTCGACATACGCTCCCATGCTCGGGTCGCCGCGGTCGTGTGCGTTGTAGTCCCTTCTCGGGAGTACCTTCTCCACCCACCAGGAGAGCATGGGATCGACGAGCTTGAGGGGCATCCACCGCTTGAAGTGATTCGGTTCGGTGAAAACCCGACAGAAATCCAGAAGGGTCCCAGGGTTGTCAGGGTCGGAGGTGACGAGGAGGAGGTTGTTACGAACCTCCTGCATGAAGATGGGCCCCATCATGCTCAGCGCTCCCGAACCCCAACTGTCGATCGAGAGCCGCACGATGATGTCCATCATCTCACTGACGACGAAGTATCGCTGGCTCTCATCTGTAACCTCGAGGAGGTTGAGGCCGAACGGGTGTTCGATGTCGGTAGGGTCGAGGACGACAAGGTCAGCGGCACGTTCTTCTGGGATACGGGCGAGCACCTCGTGGAAGAGGTCACCGTGGGGGTCCACGACACACACGCCGTGGCCCTTTTCGATGTCGTCCACGATCATCGAACGCAGCATCGTCGTCTTCCCTGTCCCTGTCTGCCCGACCAGGTAGACGTGGCGAAGCCGGTCCTCGGTCTCGAGGCGGACTTCCTGGCGTGCGCCGCGCTCTTGGCTTACCCCAAGCAAGACACCGTGCTCTGGGAGATTCGGGGGAGCTAGCCGATAACGGACCCGACGGACCGGGACGCCCGCCGGCGCTTCCATGGTGGCCTGGGGAAACCTGAACGCGGCCAGCGCCTCCCCCGGGTCGAACAGGTGGAGCAGGCGGTGCGCCTCGGACTTCGCCAGGGGGTGACTTGGCAGGATGAGGTCGAGGGTCGCGGGGGCGGCGAGCGCAGCGGGCTCGGTGTCGCGGGGAAGGAGCTCGTAGCCACCCGCGAGGTACTGTGCCGGGTCCGTACTGCCTCGCCCGCCCGGGTTCAAGACGGCCGCCGGCTCGCTCACGAAGTGGGCCACGGCATCAACGAAAACCTGTGGCAGCGGCTCCGGGGAGGCGATCTCGACGCTCAGCAGGGCGGCGTCGTCCTCGAGCGCGGCAAGAGCGCGAAGGAAGTGCTGCTCGTGGAGTCGTGCCTGGTGCTGCAGCGTCGGCCTCAGGCCCTCAAGGTCGTCCGAGAACCCCGAGAGCTGCAGCTGAGAGTACTTCTCGCAACGCGCGATCTGGCTCTCCAGGAAGTCGTGCTCGGCGTGGGTCAGACTCGTCGGCCTGAGGCGAAACGAAAGCATCACCCGGTTCGGGTGGAGGAGAAGGCGCCGGATCAACCCGGCGGCCTCCGGGAACACGGGAAGGAAGGGGAACACGTGGAACACGGCACCATCCCCGGCCGCGTCTTCCCCACCGGCACGGACGGGCCGAAATCCGACACGGGGCCTGTGGGTCCGCAGGCTCAGGGAGTCGAGCGGCTGCCACTCACACCTGCGGATCACGCTGGTCAGGTGATTGACGGGGAACGGCGCGAGCAGCAGGTCGATCTCGGCCGCCGGTACAGGCTCGAGATCCACCTCGGAAAGCGTCGATTGGAGCAGCCGTAGGGTCTCGCTGCGGCTCTCTTCAGCCTCCGCCGGTGAGACCCCGTCGGCTCGAACGGCCAGCGCGAGCGTGATCGACCCACGCGTGTACAGCCCACAATCGGGCTCCGATATCCAGCGCAGGTCATAGGTGAATCGCTCGTCCGCCGCGTTCACGAGGCAGGAGACGAGTTCGACCTGCCGGCGCAGGTAGTCGGCGAGATACCCATCCCCGCGCTCCGGAAGGGCACCAAGTGTCACGAAGCTGGTCATCCGATACGCAAAGTAGTGCCTGGGCGCGCCATCGTTGGAGGCCGAGGCGCGGATGTTTGTCTGGTCGAGTGTTCTCTTTCCCGGTCTTGTCATCCCTTACCTCGATCGTCTCGCCTCAAGCAACTCGATCCACCCACCGCACCGCTGGCCGATACATCGCCTTCTACGGACCAAGAACGCGGACAAGATCCGTATGGCCAAACTGAATCCCGGCCACAACCCTGGTAGCCCAGCCGATGAGAGTGGCCGCGAGGGCCAGCATCGCAGACCCCGCCGCCTGGAGACCGTATCAAGCCCCAACACTCTCGATCATGATGTGAACCACATGCACGCGCCGATTCACCCACGCGACTCCTCCGAGAACTCAACTGTCCTCTTGTGGTGCTCACCGCGTTACGCGACGGCCCCCCCAGGCCGGTCGACAACGTTGGTGTCATTCTCATGCCCTGGATCCGACGATGTCAACGGCCCGCGGCGCGCCATCAGCACTTCTGGCCTGGACCCAAGCACAGTCAACCTCCGCAGGATTGAGCGTGCGCAAGTCCCTCCGGCGTTAATGGGTTCCACAGCGTTGTCACGTTGCTCCTCAACCGTCACGACGCGTGGTGGCGTTCTCACCCTGTCTCTATCGCGCGAGCGCGGCAGCCGTCAGCGCGATGCCTTGCGGCTCACCGTGTCACGGAGCTCAGCGACCGAGAGTGAGCGCGAGCAGGACCTGGGCGAGGTAGTAGGCGGGGAGGCCCCAGGCGCGGCCGGCGAAGCGGCGGACGACGAAACGGTCGCGCGCCACGGCAAGGTCGGAGAGGTAGAACAGCAGCGCCCCCGCCGGCGCCATCCACGGCGCCCGGCCCGC
>JAJXYI010000173.1 GCA_021780625.1 bacterium
CGACAGGCCGCGGACGGCGCGGGCAAGACGGCTTTCGTCGGCAACCGGGGAGTTCCCTGATGCCAGAGCGGTCACGCGAGGCCGGCGAACGTCGATCCGCCCCGGCCTTCCGGAGAGCCGCGGTTCGGGCGGCCATCCCTTACGCCGTCGCGCTGGGCCTCCTCGCCGGCGCGGTCGTCGCGCTCGGCCGCGAGTTCGACCGCCACGTCGCGGCGGTCGAAGCCTGGATCGCGACGCTCGGCCCGTGGGGGATCGTGGGGTTCATCGTCCTCTACGTCGCCGCCACGACGGTGCTGGTGCCCGAGTCGCTCCTGTCGATCATGGCCGGCGCGTTGTTCGGGCTGGGGGAAGGCCTGGCCGCGGCGTTCGCGGCCGGCGTCGCCGGCGCGGTGTTCCAGTTCCTTCTCGCGCGCGGGCTGCTGCGCGCCCGGCTCCGGAGCCTCTTCGCTGCGCGGCCGACGCTCGCCGGGATTCACGACGCGGTGACGCAAGGCGGCCTGCGCCTGCAGTTGCTGCTCCGCCTCACGCCGCTGAGCCCCACCACGCTGAGCTACGTCTTCGGCGTCGCCGACGTCAAGTTCTCCGGATTCCTGGTCGCGTGCCTGGCCCTGCTCCCCACGCAGCTGGTCGAGGTGTATTTCGGGTACGCGGGAAGGCACGTCGCGAGGATGGCCGGCCGAGGCGCGTCGGGCCTCTATCTCCGCGATGCGACGGTGATCGGCGGACTCGCGGCGAGCATGGCCGCCATGGCCTTCGTGTCGCGGATGGCGCGCAATGCCGTCAAGCGCGAGGTGCCGGGCGTCCCGAAGTCCGACCGGTGAAACATCGGCCGGGGCGGCTGGCTGCCGGCACGCGGGGCGTCCCGCTCAGAGCTTGAGCGCGAGCGTCAGGCCGTCGCGCATCGGCAGCATCACCGACGCGACCCGCGCGTCGTCGCGCACGCGCTCGTTGAAGAGGCGCATCGTCGCGGTCTCCGGGTCGTTCACCGCCGGATCCGCGACCCGGCCCCGACGGAGCACGTTGTCGGCGGCGATCACGCCGCCCTTCCGCACGAGCGCGAGGGACCGCTCGAAGTAGTCCGGGTAGCCCTCCTTGTCGGCGTCGATGTAGACGAGGTCGAACGCCCCGGCAGAGCCGTCGGCGATCAGCCGGTCGAGCGTCGCGAGCGCCAGCCCCAGGCGGAGGTCGATCTTGCGCTCGACGCCGGCCTCCTTCCAGTAGCGTCGGGCAATCGCCGTGAGCGCCTCGCTCCTGTCGCACGCCACGACGACCCCGTGATCGGGCATCGCTTCGGCCAGGCGGATGGTCGTGTAGCCGGTGTAGACGCCAATCTCGAGGCAGCGCGTCGCGCCGAGGAGGCGGGCGAGCAGGGCGAGGAACTGCGCCTGCTCCGGCGAGGTCAGCATGCTCGCATCCGGCCGGCTCTCGGTCTCGGCGCGCAGCCTGCGCAGCACGTCGGACTCGACGACGGACGCCGAGCGGACGTAGTCGGCGAGCGGGCCCGGCAGGGTGATGGCATCGGTCATGACTTCAGTGTACGCCGGGACGCGCCCGTCGTCGCGCGCCTCGCCACGGCCGCGACGCAAGGGCTTCAGGCGGTCAACGGTCGGCGCTCGGGTCGCTCTGAGGAGGACCTCGTCGGACAGACCATCATCGACATCATCAAGGCGCTCGTGATCCCGGCGATCCCGGACATCGTGAAGGCGCTGCAGGGCAAGGGTGAGACGGTCACCGAAGCGGCGATCGTTGGGCAACTGCAGGAGCGCGGCGTGTTGCAGGCCGCGCAGGTGGACGGCTGGCTGGCGCGTACCCGCGCGCCCGCGGTCGCCGAGAGGCCAAGTGCCAGCGTCCGCCCACACACCTCCTAGACACCGGGAATGCCGGTGACCCGTGTCGTTGTCTCACTGCCGGCCCCGTGCCATTATGCGTCGCAACACCGGGTAACTAAGCACCATGTAGATCGCCGGGGCCGACAGCACGAAGGGGGCCGCTTCGAGAATGTCGGTCCGTGGAATCATCCGCAGCCGAACGACGGCGAGTCCGAGCGCGATTGCGATCGCCTCTGCGTACAAGCCGATGCTCATTACAGCGCGGATCGCTCGGGTTCTCGGTTCACCCGTGAAGCGCGTCCAATAGATGCCCGGCGGCAGGATCAGACCCATGCCGACAAACACCAGATAAGGCTCCCACATCGCGTGTGGCGGTTGGTGCGAAAAGAGCCAGACAATCCATGTCAGTACCAGCGAGCCCATGGCATGACCGCCGAAGGCCCCGGCCAGCACCCCGACCATCCTGTCTCGGTCCGGCTTGGCACTCCTCGGTGCGCCAACGTCACTTGGGCTGTCCGTCATCGACAACCGACCTCCTTCACCGCGGGGAACAGCAGGTGCTTGGCGGCCAGGTATGCGCCATAAGTCGTGGCCGCCGCCCCGCCGAATATCGGCACAGAACTCGTGGCAGAAACCACACATGTAAAGACACCCAGCCCGGGAGTCAAGCATCCGGCCCCGACCAGCATGACGCCAGCGATGGCCTGGCCTGCAGAGGCTACGAGCATTCCGCCAACAGCCGCCGCGGCTTGGAATGGGCGGTCAACGCGGACGTAGGCATCGCTCCATGTATCGACGTTGGCAACACCTTTGCCCTGTAGATGGTCCGCCAGCGGACCGCAGTTGGGGTCCTCCGGATGCTCCGTGCTCTGCGGTTGCGCCGGTCTGTCGAACGCGGGACCCCAGGTAGTCGGGGCGACCGGCCCGCGACCCGGGTAGAAGCTCAACACGCCGGCCCCCATCGGCGTCAGGGGTTGCGTCACCGACGACGACTGTGGCGCGGTGATCGTCATGATGAACACGGTGCCCGATGTGTATGGGACGAGGAAGCCATCGGGATCTATGGAATAGAGGATTCCAAGCTCGTCTATGCCTCGCGCCTCTCCTCCCGACTGCATGCCACTCGGGTCTACGAATCGGAGCGGGTTGCTCATCGCGTATTCATACGCGTTCGACGCGCCCAGGGTCGGGTCCGTCCACGCCAGATCCGTCAGCGGGTCCGGAGTCGTGAACCGCCCCAGGTCCACCCGTAGCTGCCGCGCATGGAAGTAGTCGAGACCGGTTCCGAAATCCCGCACCTGCCCGGTGAAGAGTCGCTCGTCCGCCGGCGGAGTCTGCGGCGCCAGTTCCTCGCCGAACGGCAGGAAGTCGTGGCGCGCGATCACGTTCCCGTCCGCGTCGGTCACCGCTCGCACCGAGCCGATGGCGTCCAGGTGGTCGTACTCGACCACCTGCAACGTCGTCGCGGTGTCCATCGACATCGTGACGACGGCCGCCTCCAACTCGGCAGACTCCACCGCCGACGACGTCGCCGGGGCCCCTGACTCGCCGGCCGGGCGCTCACGCTTCCAGAACCCGACTTCACAACGGTCAGCGTGTGGAGCATCCCAACCGCTAAATGAGAGGCCACGATTCCGAGTCGCCTGCCGGGTCGGGCGCGTCGCTCGCGGGCCGCTCCGCAGGCCGGGTAAGCTTCCTCGCGGTGCCTCGATTTCCGGATCTCTGCGTCGGGCTTGCGCTATCCGCGCTGGATCGACCGCACGCGCTGCGCCCGGGAAATCGAGGCACGCGCTTGTCGCTTTCCCTGCCCTCGGAGACGGCCTGCTCCGAAGGCCCTGCTCGCGACGCCTCCCGACCCGGCAGGCCCCGATCCCGAATCGTGGCCTCCTATATAGCCGCATCGCCGCCAGGAGCTTCCGGCCGGCGTACACGTAGTCCACCGTCCACGTGATGGGGCCGCCCTCGGTGCCGAGTTCGCTCAGCCCGTTCACCACGGAGATCGTGCTCGCTCCTCCCCCCGCGATCTTCAGTGCACGCCGCCCGTCGGCATCGCAGCGGTACATAGTGAGGGCACCGGCCTGCGTCAACGCCGCCTCGAACCGATTCGTCGGCGTGTAGGCGTAGCTGCTCGACAGGCCGTCCGAGGTCAGCCGCCCGTCCAGGTCGTAGACGCAGCTCCGCCCACGCGACAAACGGGACAACGTCTTCACTCAGGAACACGCCAACCACTACGGGCCCGCCAGTCTACCGGAAGCTAGTGCCAGCGTTTCCCCAAAACACAGAACGACGTACGTATTGATTAATGTGGCCAGCACGATGCTGTACGCTAAATGGGCACCTGCCGCCTCCATCTCTCCCTCGTAGAGTGCCCTTCGTACCCTCCTCAGATTGCGTAGGCCAGCCGCCCAAGGCAGCAGATGGGCAATCACAAAGCCGTAGTACATCGCCGAACTCGGAAACGGCGGGTGCATAGACCACACCACCGCCGCCAGAAGCACGAAGTACATCCAGGCGAGGATGCTGACCAGGACGACGAAGGCCCTCCTCTGCGCCCTACTGCTTCCGAAGTACCCCTCACCACGGGTGTCTGGCGTCGGTCGGCTGACATACCCACTCGACATGAGTCCTCCTACCACTGGAGCGCTAATCGCAAATGAAGAAGGCGTAAACGCCGAAGGCACCCGCGCCTACTCCCTCGGCAATAGCCAGGCCGTGGAAGACCGCCGCGAAGGGCGAGGCTTCGCCCAAGACGAACGCGACCCCCTCATGTGTTGCCGCCGCAAGACCGAAAGTGGCGGCAGCACCTTCGGCCGCCTTGCACTTCTGTTTCGTTTCTTGTTGTTGTGATTGTTGCTGTTGCTGGTTGTTGTCATTTGCGGCGGGCGGCTGCCCGGCCCCGCCGACCCCTGGTCCCGCGCTCGGCCCGCGACCCGGGAAGAAGCTCAGGGCGCCCGCCCCCATCGGCGTCAGGGGTTGCGTCACCGACGACGACTGTGGCGCGGTGATCTTCACATAGAACGTGAGGCCCCCTGGATATGGGACGAGGAAGCCATCGGGATCTATGGAGTAGAGGATTCCAAGCTCGTCTATGCCTCGCGCCTCTCCTCCCGACTGCATGCCACTGGGGTCTACGAATCGGAGCGGGTTGCTCATCGCGTATTCATACGCGTTCGACGCGCCCAGCGTCGGGCCCGTCCACGCAAGATCGGTGAGCGGGTCCGGAGTCGTAAAGCGCCCCAGATCCACCCGGAGCTGCCGCGCATGGAAGTAGTCGAGGCCGGTTCCGAAATCCCGCACCTGCCCGGTGAAGAGCCGCTCGTCAACCGGTGGATTCTGCGGCGCCAGTTCCTCGCCGAACGGCAGGAAGTCGTGGCGCGCGATCACCTGGCCCTGCGCGTCCGTCACGGCGCGAACCGATCCCACCACATCGAGATGATAGTACTCGACGACCTGCAACGCCGTCGGTGTCGGGGATTGCGGGACATCCGGCGCCGCGGCCTCGCCGTCCCGTTCGCCGTCACCCGACGCCCCACCACTCGCCTCTTCCAGCGCCACGGCGTCGGCTGGCCACCACGCCGCGGACCGGGCAACCGGCATGGGCGACCGCTCCGAACGCATGGCGGCCAGCGCCGACACCGGGCGCGGCTCCAGCGCCCGCCGGACCCAGGCGCCGACCTGACGCAGCCGGTGGCCGAGGCCGGCGGCGACGCCGTGTCAGTCAGCGTCGGTGACGTTCGATTGCGGAACGAGTCGCCGTCATACCAGGGGGAAGCGAGACCCGGAAAACAATCCAAACAGCAGGGATAATCACTTCCGCCCGTGCCTTCCAATTTCATAGATAATATTCAGGTCGCCTAGAGCAACGACTTGGCGTGCGATGATCTTGCGCGAACAGGTTGGGCAGCTGATCACGAGTGTGTCAGGACCACTCCAGCGGACAGTGACGTCGAACGCGCCATCTGTTGCGAATAAGACCCCGTCGTCTGGGTCAAAGCGAAACGATCGCTTCTGCAGGTTCACCAAGGTGACGTAGTCTGTCGTCGCCCCGCAGTTGCGTTCGTAGACGTGCGCAACGAGGACCCCATCGGGCGACACGGCCTCGGCCTGCATCGTGTTGCTGCAGAGGCCGCACGACACCAGGCAAAACAAAGAACATGTTAACGCGATAGCTGCGCTACTTCGCATAACACCCCATCTGGTAATAGTCCCATCCCGCCGCGATCTGCACCGCATCGGCAGGGTCATCACCGTACGGCGCACTACCGTACCACTTGCCAAACTGCGGACGGTCGTTCCCGGACCTCCCCTGGGCG
>JAJXYI010000459.1 GCA_021780625.1 bacterium
CGACCGCAGCCACCAGCGGCCGCCTGCGCCTCTCGATCCGCGGCCTGGGGCAGGTCGCCATCAGTCACGTCGAGCTCACCGACGGGGTGCAGGTCGTTCACCCCAGGCACTGGCCTCAGCGGGAGCGCCGCATACTCGGCCAGCCCGCGCCGGCCTCCGGCTTCCCCGAGATCGACCTATCCGTGAACCGGGACGAGGTGATCCTCGAATTTGAGCCGAAGCAGGTCAGGCGCCGACCTTCTGAATGACGCGATTGGCGCGGCGGGCATGCGCCCGCTCCTGGGCAGCCCGGAGCACCGAGAGCCATTCGGCGTAGGCAGCCTCC
The DNA here is from genome assembly GCA_021780625.1 of bacterium. The sequence goes on from JAJXYI010000459.1 coordinate 326, forward strand.
ATCTCGGGAATCTTCACCCGGATGAAATCCTCAAGTGCGACAATCCCCAGGGCTCGGAAAGCGCGTGCAGCATGATCATCAATCGGAACCTTGCAGAAGGGCGTCGACTCGAAGAATCCCGCATCACCGGTCGTGGGCGCCAGCTCGGCATACAGCGCGATGTAGGCCCGAACGTTTTTTCCAAGCGGAGCCCGGGGCCCCTCTCCTTTTTCACTGACCACATACAACTCCGCAGGCTCGAAGTGAACCCGCCCCCACCGACATTCGGTCCGGATGATCAATCGTCGGCGCTTTTCCTCGGGCCAGGATCGTCGGGACGAATCCAGCGAGATGAAGTAGTCGACGGCCTGTTCGTAGAGCGGACCTAGATCGAGCACCTCGATATCGATCAACGAGGGTTCACGGGCGGGGGTATCATCGGGGTTCATGAGATTCAATCGCTCACCGCGGACAGGAGCCGGACCAGCGGTTCGCTGCGGCGCAGCGGCCACGCGGCCAGCGCATCGCCCTCCACGGCAAGCACCAGGCCATGCGACCAGCGGTCACCCAGGCCAGGCCGTTTCCGGTCGCCCTCGGACGCCGCGGCGGCGGTCACCCGCGGCGCAAACGGTCGCAAGGCGTCTCCCACATAGCTCTCCACCACTCGCCGAAGATTGCGCGCGCCAAGGTCCGGCGAAAACCCCTTCCCCACCAAAAAACTCAAGACCCTCGAGTCAGCCACCTCGATCCAGCGTCGGCAGTGTTCGCTCTGGACCTCGAGCTCGCGCTCCAGCAGCCCCGCGGCAATCCGCTCCTGCACTTCATAGGTCAAGGTGTTCATAACCACGACCGAGCTGAACCGGGCCACGGTTTCCTTCCGCAGAAATGTCTCTGCCTCCCGAACCACCTTCCTCCGGATTGCTGAATACCCATTGTGTGCCATCTGGGCTGCCTCGGCAGCGCCCAGGTTTGAGGTCATCACAACATAGCAGCGCGACAAATCGCGGGTCTTTCCATCCGCCATCGTCGTGCGGGCGTCATCGAATGAAAGCAGCGAGGTCAGCAGGTCGGGGTGCGCCTTCTCGATTTCGTCGAGCAACAATAGGCCACCGCCCAACGCGTTGAGACGATCGACGGCCGCACCGAGCAAGGCGGGCTGTCCCGGCGCTCCGAGAAGTCGCAGCACCGAGTCCCGATGCTGATACTCTCCCATGTCAAAACGCTCGAGGCGTCGGCCAGAATCGCCCCCGTACAGGTGCCTGGCCGCGAGTTTCACCATTTCGGTCTTTCCGGTGCCCGTCGGCCCCAGCAGCAGTACAAATGCCCGGGTCCGACCTGGCCGCTCCGGCCCGGATTCAGCCCGGTCCACCGCCGAGGAAAACTCCCGGATCGCCTCGTCCTGACCAAGCAGGCGGGAGCGAAGAAACGAGTCGAGGGTTGGGGCCGCGGACACACCCAACAAAAACCCGCTTAATTTTAATACGTCAAAACTATTTTATCTTTTTGACTTGGGGAGCAAACAGACGAGATACCGGCCCGACTTGCCCACCATTCGAACCGAGGACCGCAGATTGCGCCGGCGCTCGGCAGGAATGTAGAGCTGCCACGCCCGGCGGGCTTTGATCGCCTCGCTCTTATCCGAAAACGTAAGGGCATTCCCGCCCGCCAGCTGCTCGGCGTAACGCTTGTACCGCCCGCGCTTCGGATCGTACCCTTGATCAAGCGGAACTTTTGGGAGCGAATTCTTCTCCGACACCGCGTACAAGATCCAACGAGACTCCCCTATCTGCTTACGAACCAACCTCATGTCACCGAGCTTCTCGATTTTCACCAGCCGCTCGAAGACGTGATACAGGTTGATGTAATCGTTGTTGCTTTCGACGACGACCGGGTGGCCCTCGAGCGATTTCCGAACCACGCTGCGCGAATCCGGACGGACAACGAGACCGTTCACGATCTGTTTACCGTAGACAATGGGTTCCAAGGTTTTCGCGGACATGGGATTCAGGGGAAAGATGCAGGAGGCGGCAAACGAGAGCAAGGTTAAGATTGATTACCGTTAACAAGAAATGGGGCATTAGAAACGCCCCTTGCGCTGCCGGGCCACCGGCGATTAAGTGACCCACTCCGTCTCTATCCATGCCATCGATTCGCGAATTCTGCACCCGAAAATCGTCCGGCCAGAAGCTGGTGATGGTCACCGCCTACGATGCGTGGTCCGCCCGCCTGCTCTCAGACTCCCCCGTGGACGCGCTCCTGGTCGGGGACAGTGCCATGATGGTGATGCATGGCGACAAGGACACCCTCGGGGCGACGCCGGAACTGATGACCCTTCACACGCGAGCCGTTGCCAAGGGCAACCGGGACAAGCTCATTGTCGCCGACATGCCGTTCCTCTCGACACGAAAAGGGACGGGCCACGCGCTGGACTGCGCGGCGGCGCTCATGCGGGCCGGCGCCCACGCCGTGAAGGTCGAAGGCGTGCGAGGCCACGCCGACGTCGTCCATCACCTGGTTGAGTCGGGAATCCCGGTGATGGGCCATCTGGGGCTCACCCCGCAGTCGGTCCACGTCTTCGGAGGCTTCACGGTCCAGGGTCGCGACTCCGAATCGGCAGCTCGACTGAAGGATGACGCGCAAGCCCTCTGCGATGCCGGCGCGTTCGCAATCGTGTTGGAGTGCATTCCTCACACGCTCGCGGCAGAGGTGACCCAGGCGGTTCCCATTCCGACGATCGGCATTGGTGCAGGAGCTGGTTGCGACGGCCAGGTGCTCGTTCTGCACGACCTCCTGGGTCTCAACCCGGACTTCAAGCCGCGGTTCGTCCGCCGCTACTGCGAGGGAGCCGCCAACATCCTCGATGCAATCGGCCGCTTCGCCGCAGACGTGCGCTCCGGCGAGTTCCCCTCGGCCAAGGAGCGATTCGACTCCTAAGACGCCATGCCCAAGGTCATCCACACCATCGCCGAATGGCGCACGGAGCTCGCCCTCCACAGGGCGGCAGGACGCAGCGTGGGGTTCGTCCCAACGATGGGTGCCCTGCACGAGGGCCACGCGACCCTGTTTGCCGCCGCCCGACGCGACTGCGATGTCGTGCTCGTCTCGGTCTTCGTCAATCCGACGCAGTTCGACGATCCCTGGGACTTCAACCACTACCCGCGGATGCTCGAGAAGGACTGCGCCCTGATGGACAGGGAGCACGTCGATGCGGTTTTCGCGCCGAGCGTGTCCGAGATGTATCCAAACGGGACCCGCTACGCAGTGATCGAAAAGGAATTCAGCCGCGATCTGTGCGGCGCCCACCGACCGGGCCACTTCGATGGCGTGCTGACGGTCGTGATGAAGTTGTTGATGATCGCAGGGGCGGATCGGGCCTATTTCGGCGAGAAGGACTACCAGCAGCTCCAACTGGTCAAGGGCATGTGCGAGGCCTTCTTGGTCCCCACGGAAATCATCCCCTGCCCGATCATCCGCGAGTCCGACGGCCTGGCCATGAGCTCGCGAAACGCGAGGCTGTCGCCCGAGGAGCGCGCCCTTGCCCCAACGTTCAACCGCATTCTGCTCACGGCCCTGGACACCGCTGCCGCACGTCGTGAACTTGAATCCGCCGGCTTCGTCGTCGATTACGTCGAGGACCGCGGCGATCGCAGGTTCGGCGCCGTGCACCTGGGCAAAACCCGACTCATCGACAATGTCGCACGCTAAGGTCCTCTTCATTCTTTCCGGCTCCATCGCCTGCTACAAGGCCTGCGAAGTGATCTCCAAGCTCGCCCAGGCCGGCGTCGAGGTTCAAACGGTCGCGACCGAGGCGGCCCTGCGCTTCGTTGGCCCGGCCACACTCGAAGGGCTCACCGGACGGCGCGTCCTCCACGACCTGTGGGAGGAAGGCCGCGCGCTCGACCACATCTCAAGGGCCCGGGACGCCGACCTCGCGATCATTTGTCCTGCGACGGCGAATACGATCAATCGCCTGGCTGCCGGACTCGCGGACGATCTTGCGGGCTCGCTTTTCCTCGCGTGGGAACACGGGCGCAAACCCTGGTACCTCGCGCCTGCGATGAACACGATGATGTGGGCGCACCCCGCGACTCAGGCCGGCATCGGTCGGCTCAAGGGGTGGGGCGTCCGTGTCATCGAACCGGATGCCGGTTCGCTCGCCTGCGGAGAGACCGGCCCCGGGCGGCTTGCGGAGCCGGCATTGATCATCGAGACACTCTCCGCCGCCCTTTCGCTCCCGCGAGTCTCGAAAGGCTCATGACCGCGCGGGCGCTCAGGATCCTGATCACCGCGGGTGGCACTCGCGAGCCGATCGACGACGTGCGTTTCATCGGAAACCTGAGCACGGGCACGACCGGTGCCGCACTCGCGCAGGCGTTTGCCGCGCACGGCCACTGCGTCACGCTCTTGCGTGGCCAGGGAGCCGCGGAGGCCGTCGAGGGCATCGACTCCGAATCGTTCAGCTCGGGGGCCGACCTCTGGAAGCGGCTCTCAGCACGACTGGCGGCCAGCCGGTACGATGCGGTAGTGATGGCAGCGGCGGTCGCCGATTACGCCCCCGCCTCGCCGGTCCAGGGCAAGATCCGCTCCGATGCTCGCGAATTGGTCGTGACGTTGGCCCGCACGCCGAAACTGCTGCCGATGATAAAATCCGCGTCGCCCGCTCCGCTCATCGTGATCGGTTTCAAACTCACGTCCCGCGCGGGAGCCGCTCAACGCATCGCCGCGGTCGACGCACTCTGGAGCAAGGGCGGAGTCGATGCCGTGGTCCAAAACGACCTCGCCGAAATCCGGAGCGCGCCCGTCCACCCGTTCCACCTCCACCGCGCCCCCCAAACCAGCCCCACGTCCGTGTATGGTGCCGCCGGACTCGCGACCGCCCTGGAGGCCTTCGTCCGCGCGCGCCTGCCGCACTGATCGTCCGACCATGAGACTTTTTGTCCTCAACCTAGGCAACACCACGCTGTCCGGGGGAATATTCTCGGGCACACGCCTAATATCGAAATTTCGGATACCCTCGGACCTCCCTCCCCGACGCTTCGCCACGGAGATCGCGGCCCAGCTGCGTCGCCGCCCGGATCTCGCCGTCCTGTGTTCAGTCGTGCCCTCCCTCACGCCGCGCGTGGCCAGCACCCTGCGCAGATCCACCGGAGTCAGTCCGTTGGTCCTCGATGCGCTGTCGGACCACGGACTCTCGATAGGTTACAGGCGCCCCGGCGAACTCGGGGCCGACAGAGTTGCTGCAGCCCTGGGCGCACGAACCCTGTTCCCCCGCCGCAACCTGGTGGTCGTGGATTGCGGCACGGCGACGACCGTGACCGCGCTCGACAGCGCGGGCCGCATCCACGGAGGTGCCATCATGCCCGGCGTGGCCCTGTGGTCCGAGATGCTTGCCCGTGGGACTGCCCAGCTACCATTGGTGACCGAACAGCGGTCGCCGCGAGCCATCGGCCGGTCTCCCTCCGAAGCGATCGCGAGCGGCATCCACCACGGGCACGTTGGGGCGATTTCTCACTTGGTCGATCGGATTGCCCGCGAGGCATTTGGAGTCCGACCCTATCAGATTCTGGGAACAGGCGGCAACGCCCCCAGGTTCAGACGGGAAAAGCTCTTTACCAGGCTTGAACCCGATCTCATCCTGCATGGACTCCGGGCTTACGCGGCGCGGATCCACGACCATGTTTAGAACCTTCCTACGCTCGAAAATTCACCGCGCCACGGTCACGTCGGCGGACCTCGATTACGAGGGCTCGATCTCGATCGATCCCGCCCTGTGCCGCGAGGCGGGCCTGATGGAATTCGAACAGGTCGATGTCTACGATATCACCAACGGCAA
>JAJXYI010000071.1 GCA_021780625.1 bacterium
TCCGATCTCAGCACCTCGTTGGGGCTCTCGTGGACGCGAAACTCTCCGTCGAACGCCGGATGCCCGTTGCGCAGGCGGATCAACGCCAGCAGGTCCCGCACGACCGGCTTCTCGAGCGCCGCACCGACCTCGCCGGGCGCGTAGTGGTGCCGGTTGATGTCGCGGCCCACGTTGGTCCGCGCGAGGAGCTCGAGATCGTTCTCCCCCGCGAGCAGGCCGACATAGTACACCTGGGGCACGCCGGGCGCGAAAAACTGGATGGCGCGCGCGATGAGGATGTCGCCGTCGTCGCGGCCAAGGGCGTCGTAGTACGTGCAGTTCACCTGGTACAGGTCGAGATTGTTGGCGGAGGCGCCCGTGGCCTTGCGGCTGCCCCCCCCGCTGCGCGCGTGAATCTCCTCCACCAGCGCGTCGAGCTCCTCCGGGGCCAGCAGGCCGGGCCGGCCCGCGCGGTCCGCGGGATCCGCTCCCACGTCCACGATTCCGATGCCGTCATGCGTGTCGAGGACCGTGACCGCATTGCGCGGCGCGATTGCGAGCCAGGCCTTCAGCGCAGCCGCAGAGCCGCGGTAAAGCGCATGCAGCACCAGCGGCGGAAGCGCGAAGTCGTACACGCGGTCGACGTGCCTCGCGATCTCGATCTGCTGCCGGTGGGGACAGTGAATCTCCACGAGCACTTCGATCCCAAACCGCCGCGCTTCGGCCGCGAAGTCAGCGATGAACCGAAAGGTCTCCGGAATCATGAAGCAGCTGGTGCCCGCGCGCTTCACCGCGTAGCCCGCGGCATCGAGGCGGATCATCGTGACGCCGTTCTCATGCAGCGCCGCGAGAATCGAGCCGAGGTACGCCGCACCCCGCGGATGCGTCACGTCGATGTCGACCTGGTTCGGTGTGAACGTCGTCCAGACTAGCCGCCGCGCGCCGGAACCCAGCGTGACGGGCGTGAACGGCAACCCGGGCCTCGGACGAAAGAGGCGCAGCAGGTCTTCCTCCCGCGCGCCCTCCGGGAACACAGCGTCGAGCGTGAGGAACATCCCCGCGTACTCGGACTCCGGGCCGCGCGCCAGGAAATCGCGAAACGCCTCCGATTGCGCCGAGACGTGGTTCACGATCACGTCGGCCATCACCGGCACGACCGCGCTCAGGCCCGCCACGTCGGACCAAGTCCCCAGGCGCGGGTCCACCCGGGTGTGGTCGATGGGATCGAACCCCGCGTCTGCGCCGTCGATCGGATAGAAGAACGGCAGCAGATGCACACCGCCGAAGACTCCCTGCAGCGGGCCGCCGAGCAGGCGTGCGAGGCGAGGCAGGTCCCCGGCGAACCGATCGACGTAGGTGATGAGCTGGACTTTGTTGTTCACGTGAGGAGAGGAGGTGCCGCGCGCCGCCCCCGTTCGGCCCGGCGCGCGGCGGTTTGGTTCATCGGGTTGGTCGCATCCCAGGCTCGGAATGCACCCTCAGAAGGTGTAGGTGATGCTCGCGGTCGTGGTGCGGCCCGTGATCGAGCGGGCGTTGATGACGTTGCCGGCGGGACCCGAGCGCCCCGAATCCACTTCCGTGATACCGATCGTGTCGAAGAGGTTGTTGACGCCGACGGACAGGTCCAGGCCCTTCGACAGCTGATAGCCGACGAAGGCGTTCACGTACGTGTAGCCGGGCTGGACGAGCGTGTTATCGTTGCCCGCGAATGATTTCGTGACGCCGATGATGGCCCCGCCAAAGGTGAGACGGCGGTTGAACAGACTGTAGGTCGGCGTGATCTGGTACATCCAGTCCGGCGTGCGCTGCGGGATCGTTCCGGTGTCGACGTTTCGCGAGTGCGTGTAGGTCGCGCCGACGCGGACCTCGAGGTTGCCGTAGCGGTAGGCGGACTCCAGTTCGAGGCCCGTGGCCTTGTAGTTGGCCGCGAAGACGGTGGGCATTCCCTTGGCGGCGAGCGTGGGATCATTGCTCACCTCCGAGGCCCTCGCCTGGAAGAGCGTCGCGTAGAACTCGAGCCGGCCGGGGAGCAGATGGCGAGCGATCGTCTTCAGGCCGAGCTCCGTCTGCCGCGTCTCCGCAACGGGCGAGCCACCGGACACAAACGAGCCCGAGGGAGTGACGAGTCCGTTCGCCCACAGTTCGCGGTCGGCGCCGGCGGAGCCGCCCCGGCTGAAGCGTGCAAAGGCCGACAGATCGCGGCTGAAGGCGTAGTTGGCGCCGACCGAGTACGAGGTGAAGGACCAGTTGTAGTTCACGGGACTCGGGTTGGAGAGGTCGATGATCGCGGCAGTCTGCTCCGGATAGGAGATCACGCCATCGCCGTTCACGTCGCGGCTGACGACCTTGGTGTCCGCGTACGAGCCGCGGGCGCGTCCGTTGTCACTGCGCACGCTCGCGTCGACCGTGAGCCTGCCGATCTTCGCCGACAGCGCGGCGTACGGGGCGTCGTCGGTATACGAGGTGCGATAGGCCCGCTGCAGGTTGCCCCATCCGCCGGGGTAGTTGGTGCCGTAGGCGATGAGACCGTTGTCCGTGAGCTTCGCGCCCTGGGCGTTGAACACGTCGACCAGCGCGGCATCGCGCCCCTTCACCTCCATGAGGTAGGCGTTCCACACCCAGTCCATGTTGATCTCCTGGGTTGAGCTGAACAGGCCGCCGGTGACGTCGATCTCAGTGGAGCCGACCTTGAAGAGTCGGTTGAGTTTCAGATCGTTGAACGTGTTTCCGAGGTCGTTGAGCTGCGTGTTGAAAAGATGGACGCGCATCAGCAGGCCGTTTCCGTTGAGGGTGGCCGGATTGATCGACTGGCCCGCGGACGGACCGTTGGCGTAGCGGAGGGTCGCTCCCGGGCCCGCGAGGCCGTCGGCGATCACCTGGGCGCTGTCGGTGGCCGCCGGATACGGATCGATGAAGTCGCCCGAATTCTTCGAGATGCGGAAGCGGTCGGTGAGGTGCCAGCCGCCTGCGATGTCGAACGAGGCCTCCGCCCCGATCGCGGTCGAGATCGCGTGAATGCCGTCGCGGATGTCATAGGCGTGGGTCGCCCCCGCCACACCGCTGGCGAGGATCGTCGAGAGGTACGGAGAGTTGATCGCACCGCGCAGCGCGTTGAAGGAAGGCAGCGAGGAGAAGGTCGGATTTGAGTCAGAGCCCGTGATCTGCATCGGCACCGGCATGAAGCTGAGGGTGCGATCGTTGAGAAACTTCAGGTAAAGGCGGATGTAGCCGTTGGCAAAAGTCCGCGTCAGGTTGGCCTTCAGCTGGCCACCGTCGTTCGCGTTGTAGTCCGCAGTCTTCGCCCCTTCGCCCGTGCGAAAGAACCCTCCGACAAAGAAGCGGGTGCTGTCGTTGATCGGACCACCGTAGCCGAGATCGACACGGTCGGACCGGAAGTCGAGCCCGCGGGTGTAGGTGAGCGTGCCACCCTCATATTCGCCTGTCTTCGAGATGAAATTGATCACTCCACCCGGCGCGTTTGAGGCGAACGTGGATGCCGAGCCGCCGCGCACCGACTCGACGGTCGCAAGCGTCGCATCGGCGCGCAGGAATTCGTCCGCCGTGCCGAAGGCGATGTCGCCGAACTGGAGGATCGGAAGTCCGTCCTCCTGGAGCTGGACGTATTTCGCGCCACCCGTGGAGATGGGCAGGCCGCGCACCGCGATATTGGTGTTGCCCTCGCCCGAGGACGACTCGACCCGGATCGCAGGAATGTCGCGGAGGATTTCACTGGTGTACCGGGGAACCGAATTCCTGAGGTCAGTCGAGTCCAGCGAGCTCACCGAAACGCTTGATTCCATCTTCGTCATGCCGGGGCGTGTGGCCGCGGTCACGACCACTGCGTCGAGCTTGAGGATGTCGTCATTGGAGTTCTGGGTCTTCGTGTTGCCCGAAGAGGCGTCGGTCGAACCTGTGTCGGAGACGGCCTGGGCCCTCATTACAACTGGGAGCGTCGCGAGCAGGGCAATCGCACCGATCAGAGCGGCGCGACGAGTGTGGGAGTAGATCGGCCCGGAGGCCGAGGGGGCAGGGTATTTCATGATTATGCTTGGCGAAGCGCGCCCCGGGGGGGATCGGTGCGTCTTCGTTTTCAAGCAGGCCCGGTCTGGGTCAAACGAGCCAGACCGGACCCGTGAAGAAAACGGCGATGATGAATAAAAATCCCGCCTGCGCCCAGGGATAGTCGGATGGATTTTCGCCGGCCTTGCGCGAAAACCCGTTTTATGGGACAGTTCCGCCCCACCCCCAAGGCGTACCCGCCCACGGGATACCAATGAACCGGCCCCGCATTTTCCTTTCCATCTCGAAGATCGAGGAGGAATCCGCCGAGCGCATGATCCGAGGCGTCGTCCAGGATCAGAAGCTTCAGCGGACCTGGGATTTCTATTGGGACGAGTCCAACCGACTCGCACTCGACCCCGGGATGCTCGAACGCGGTACCTGGCATGGCGTCATCAGCCGACACACCACGAAGTCGATCGTCGACGTGTGCAAGCGCCTCAAAATCCCGCTCGTCGACCTGAACGACTGCGAGGTCTTTCCCGGCATCCACAAGATCAGGCCCGACAACCATCGGGTCGGCCGCCTCGGTGCCGACCACCTCCTGTCGCGAGGATTCCACCACGTCGGCTTCGTCGGCTTCCACAACACGCACTGGTCCACGGAACGCCGCGACGGCTTCGCGGAGCGCCTGCGCGAGGCGGACCGCGAGCCTGTCCTCCACGAGACCGTGTTCGAACCGGCCTGCTCGCCGGAGTGGGTCTCGTCGGAGACCGCCGGCCTCGTCGAGTGGCTCCGCCCGCTTCCCCGTCCGATCGGCCTCATGGCCTGCAACGATCTTCGGGCCATCCAGATCCTCGACGCATGCCGCCGCCTGCGGCTGCGGGTTCCCGAGGATGTCGCGGTGCTCGGCGTGAACGACAACGACATCCGCTGCGAACTCGCGCACCCCGCCCTCTCGAGCATCAACATCGGCCAGCACCAGATGGGCATGCGCGCCGCCGAGGTGCTGCACGCCATGCTCGCGGGCGACCCCCTTCCCGAATGGGAAACCCTGATCGACCCGCTCGGTGTCGTGACGCGCCAGTCCACGAACATCGTGTACATCAAGCACCCCAAGCTCGCGGGTGCCCTCGAGTACATCCACGCCCACGCCGTCGAGGGGATCACAGTGACCTCAGTGAGCCGGCACACGGGTATCGCCCGCACCCAGCTCGAGACGCTGTTCCGCCGCGTGCTCGGCCGCTCGCCAGGCGCGGAAATCCGCCGCGTCCAGCTCGAGAAGATTCGCGAGCTCCTGCTCGGCACCGACCTCACGGTCAGGGGCATCGCGGAGAAAACCGGCTTCCGGCACGCCGAATACCTGAACGTGTTTTTCAAGCGCGCCACTGGCGAGACGCCCGGCCAGTACCGGGACCGCATGCGCGAGATTCTCTGACCCGCGCACGCTCCACGCGGGGATTGCAGCCGACGGGCGAATCCGGTCTCGTCGCCGCATGTCCACCCCCTCCTCCCCCGGCATCGGCGAGCGCCTCGTCGCCGAGATCGCACGCCTCGTCCCCGAATTCCTCCAGGATCCCGTCGACCGCGAGATGTCGCACGGCAACGCCGCGGTCTGCGTCATCGACGCCTCCGGCGCCGTACATGGCAGGATCTTCGGCGACGAGCCCTCGCGCGGCCGCTGGTGCTTCGGCATCGTCAACCGCAAGGCGATCCAGGTCTGGAGCACCGGTTATTCGACCGGCCGCTTCGAGGAGCTCGTGTATTCGGGAAAGCTCGACGAGGGGCGCTTCGGGATCAACCGCCCCGACTTCATCGGCTGGCAGGGCGGCGTGGCCCTCGAACTCGAAGACGGCACCCCGCTCGCGGCCGCATTCTCGGGCTTCCGGGGCGAAAAGGACGTCGAGATCGTCGTGCGCGCCGCCGCAGCCGTGGGCGGAATCCGCGTGCGGGAGGCCTGAGCCCACCGGCTCCGGCCCGCGCCATATCCACCGAACGGTTACAATTCAAGCGGCTGGCCGGCATGCCGTTGCGACGGGTGCGTGGAATTCCTGCTTGCATGAACGCCGCCGGGCTGTCCTTGTCCGGCCTGCAAGTCGGGTTTGCCACAGGCAAATCCAGTTTCCTTC
>JAJXYI010000579.1 GCA_021780625.1 bacterium
CTCCGACGTCGGCCTGTCGAACATGGCCGGCCCCGTGGGCATCATCCGCATCTTCCACACGGCCGCCGAGGCGGGTTTCATCCCGGTCGTGCTGTTCACGATCCTCGTGAACGTGAGCCTCGCCGTATTCAACCTGCTTCCGATTCCGGTACTGGATGGCGGTCACATGCTGCTCGCGACGATCGGCAAGCTGCGCGGCCGGCCGATCGCGCCCGAGTTCATCGCCACGACTCAGAGCGTATTCATGATCCTGCTGCTCGGGATGATTCTTTACGTGAGCTTCTTCGACGTGCGCCGGATTCGCCGCGACGACCAGACGGCGCCCGCTCCACGGCCCGCACCCTCCGCGCCCGCTGCCGCGCCCGCACCGGCGAAGTGACCGGCCGCGCGGCGGCGGAACCAGGTTGCGCTTCGCACACGCCGCTCCCAGAGTCAGCGCATGTTATCCGATCTCACGATGACCATCATCGCGGCCGACCGGCCGGGCCTCGTCCAGCTCGTCGCCGAACGCGTCGAATCGCATGGAGGTAACTGGCTGGAGAGCCGGATGTGCCGCCTCGGCGGTCAATTTGCCGGAATCGTGCGCGTTGCGGTTCCCTCCGAGCAGGAGGCGGCGCTGACCCGCGCCCTCGCCCAGCTTGAGTCGCAGGGCCTGCGGATCGTGGTTCACACCGAAAACGCCGCGCCGGCGCGCGCGCCCCGCCCGGCGCTCGCCACCATCGAGATCGTCGGCCACGACCGCCCGGGCATAGTGCGCCAGATTTCCGGCGTGCTCGCCGCCTACGGCGTCAACGTTGAGGAGCTTTCCTCAGAGTGCGTCAACGCTCCCATGGACGGCGCCCAGCTGTTCCAAGCCAAGGCGATCGTGATGCTGCCCGCTTCGGTCACGCTCGCGACCGTGCGCGCCGAGCTCGAGAAGATCGCGGCGGACCTGATGGTCGACATCCAGGTCCGCGCTCCCGATCAGGGCGCGAGGTAAACCTCGACCATCCCGGCGCCCGTGGTGCCACCCACGCCCTTGAGCTCGACCGTGTAGAGCCCGGCGGGAAGCGTCACCAGCATCGCCGAATCCGCGCTTCCCTGGGCGAACACCATTCCCATGCCCAGGGCACTCTCCTCGGCGGAGATCTGCGACGCGTTCGTCGCATTGCCCCAGACCGAATTCTCCGCGATCGGCGTGCTCACCGAGCCCGTCGACGTGAAGGAAATCGAATAGAGTCGGATGGTAGGCTGCGCGAGGACCGAGGATGGAGTGAGATAATTCGCAAGCGCCGGACCCGCTCCGCGGATCAGCAGCGTGCAGCGCCCCGTGAGCTGCAGGCCGCCCACCAGGATGTTGTCGCCGGTTCCCACCTGGTTGCGCGCGGACACCGCCGCGAGCGCCGTCCCCGAGGTGCCTCCATTGTCGTAGCACTCGAGCAGCACCACGCCGTTCTGGCCATCGGCGGGCGACGGATTCGAGGTGTAAAGTCCCGCGGAATAACTCGAGAGCGTCGCGGAATCCTTGCTTCCGGGCTGGAACACGAGTCCCAACCCGAGCGAGGTCTCCGCAGCAGAGATCTGGGTCACCAGCGAGGCGTCGGTCTGCTGGTCCCAGTTGTCGTTCTGGCCCACGAGAGAGACCGTGGTCCCGACGATGCTGTAGAGTTTCAGCGAGGGATCGGGCATGAAGTTCGCGACTCCCTGCGAAGCCAGCGCGGGGCCTGCGGCGCGCATCAGGAGCTGGCGGCTGCCGGAGCCCTTGACCTGAAAACCGGCAACGAGCGATCCGTCGCCTGTCCCCGGATACGCGCGCACGGAGAGCGCCGAGATCGCGCCGGTGCCGCCAGCGACCTGTCCGAAGGGAGTCGTCGCCACATGCTGCGGATCTCGCCGGTACTGCGACCACTCCGTGTACTGGGCGCCAGAGGTGCCGTTGAGCGCGTAGATCTGCTTGTCGTAGCAGCCAATGTAGATGTTCCCGTTGGAGTCGACGACGGGCGAGGAGTCCGCCCAGTCGCCCAGCGGGGTGGTCCAGCGCATCGTGCCGTCCGGATTCAGGCAGAGCACCTCGTTGTTGCTCGTGCCGAGCACCAGCGAACCGTCGGCGCGGATCGCGGCCGTCGAGTAGATCGGCTGCAACGCGGCGGCCCCCGAGGCGGGATACATCCACTTGAGCGCGCCCGCCTGGGTCAGCGCGTAGACGTGGCCGTCCGTGGAGCCGATGTAGATCGTCCCGTCAGCCCCCAGCGTGGGCGAGGCGTCGATCGCGTTGCCGGTGGCATAGGACCACTTCAAGGTGCCGTCCGACTTCAGGGCATACACGCTGCCATCCAGAGAGCCGAAATACACGGTGCCGTCCGCCGCCACCGCCGCGCTGTCGACGATTTCCCCGCCGGTCTTGTAGGTCCAAAGCTCGTTGCCGGAGGAGTCCAGGGCGTAAAAGGTGCTGTCGGAGGCGCCGACGTAGATCCGGCCGTCCGGCCCGATCGCGGGCGAGGCCTCGGTCTTGTCTGAAAAGGCTGCGGTCCATTTCAGCGAGCCCGCAGCGCTCAGCGCGTAGAGAAATCCGTCTGAGGAGCCGATGTAAACCGTGCCGTCAGTGCCGACCGCCGGGGAGCTCGTGATGTACCCGCCCGTCAGATACGACCACTTCTGTGCGCCGTTCGACGACACCGCATAGACGCGGCCATCCCAGGAGCCAAAGACGATTGTCTGACCGTCCGGGGTCACCGTCGGCGATGAGTCGATCCAGTCGCCGGCCTGAAACTGCCATTTCACCGTGCCGTCGGCGTTCAGCGCATAGAGCAGGCCGGAGGGCGAGGTGGAGGAGGCCGAGCCGATCTCGGTGCCGATATAGACCGTGCCATCGGGCCCGACCGCCGGAGACGACAGGATCGAGCCCGCGGCGGCACTCGACAGCGTGGTGTAATGCCAGCGAATCGAGCCGTCCGTCGTCTGCGCACGCAGTGTCGCGACGGCCAGGAGCAGGGCGCAGGCCCCGAGTCCAAGTCCCCGGCCGCGCCGGAGCATTGTGATAAGGTCACGAAAATTCATGGTGCGTCGCTCTTCAAAATCGAAGGAAAGGTGAGCCGGAATTGCGATCCGGAGGAATTCGTCTTCTCGATACGCAGTTCCCCGCCGGCATGGCGGGCGAGATGCCAGCTGATTGCGAGGCCCAGGCCGCTGCCGCCCGGCTTTGTGCTGCGGCGCGGCTGGAAAATCCGGTCACGCTCGGACGGAGCGAACCCCGGGCCTTCGTCGGTGATGTCCACCTCGATACGCCCATCGGACAGTGACCGCGCGGCAACACCGACTCGTTTTCCCCGAGGGGTGGCGTCGATCGCGTTGTCGACCACGTTCTTCAACGCCAGCCGGCAGAGGCTCGCGACCCGAAGGGAAACCCTGGCATCGCCGGACACGGCACAGTCGAGAGTCGCGCCCGCGCGTTCGGCTCGCGGCGCGGCCTCCCTGCGGAGCTGGTCGATCAGGTCCTTCAGGTCGCAGGGTTCGGTACCCGAAGTCCCGGCTTCGTCGCTGAGGATCGTCGAGACTTCGCGCAGGAGACCCGAAATTCGCCGCGTCGTCTCCCGGGCCTCCCGCAGCGCCTCGCCGTCGCCGGCGGCGTCGCCGCCCGCCGCCGCGTCGGCGAGATATCCGTCGATCCCGGCGACCGGATTTCTGAGGCCGTGCACGAGGTGCGCGCTGATCGCGCCGACCGCCGAGGTCTTGGCTGCAAACACGAGTTCGGCGTTCGCCTTCGCCAGGTCAATCGACCGTTCCTCGAGCCTGCGCTCCGCCGCACGGAGTCGGCGGTAGACCCAGGCGAGACAGAGGATGATCGCAGCGGCGCCGGCCAGATACGCCAGGGCCGCCTGCCGGACCAGCTGCGCGTCCATGTCCTTGAACGAGGTCTCGAGCGGTGCACCATCCATCCAGTACTGCGCAAAGGACAGGCCGGCGTCGGTGCTCGTCTGCGGCACGGGCACCACGACCTCGAGCAGCGACGCGCGCTTGTCCCCGGCGGCGAGTCCCTCGGTGCCGAGATGATCCGCCAGCTTCGCATCCGGATACAGCCGCGCACAGGCCTCGCCCCGCTGGCTGGCCCGGGCGGCCAGGTCCCGCGAAAGGTGGGCATCGACCGCCGTGCCCGGCAGGCACGAAATCAGCGTCCCCGCGCCGTCAAAGAGTCGCACCGCGATCACCCCGCGCATGCGCGACGACTCCAGCACCGCGTCAAAGGCCGACACCTCGGTGCCCGCAAGTTCCGCCGAGTTGATGTCCGCCGACTGCGCATCGAGCTGCATCATCACCAACCCCTCAAGCGACGATGCCTCCTGGTGCAGCGCCTGCGCGCGCAGGCGGCTCCGAAGGGTGAGCGTGCCCGCCGCGACCACCACCGCGAAGATGATCAGCACGCCGCCCAGTCCTGCCGCGGGCAGGAACCAGTGGCGTGAGTGTTGTCGGGCGTCCGTCATGTCGAAGGGGGCTTCGTCGCGCGTCCCAGTCCGGTCGCGCCGCATCGGGGGTCCTCGGGGTTCATCGATGATGTGTGCCGGAGGGGTTCGGGTTCAAAACTGACGTCTGAGCCCCGCGGTGGCAACCAAGTCGCGATAGCTCGCGTTCTCGAGGTTGGTGAGGCTGGTCTCCCGCTCGAGCTCCGCATACGCCGACCAGACCTTGCCCAGCGTCCGCGCGACGCGAAGGGTGCCGTCGAGATCGTTCCGATGCCGGGCCGGCGGCGCCAGGCCAGCGCCCACCGTCTGCACGAGATAGCGGGAGTGGCTGCCGTCGAAATCCAGGTCGACGGTCCACACGCCCTTGGACCACTCGAGCGAGGCCGAGCCACCGAGGAGGTCGAAATCATAGAAGCCGGCATGCTCGTCGCGATTGGTATACCCGCGCACCTTGGCCGACGCCTCCCAAGTGCCGGCCCTGGTGGTCCATTTGCGGGTCGCCTTCAGCTCGGCCGACCGCTCGACGAAATGAAGCCGCGTACCTACGAGCGAACGGCCCGCCGCCGTCGTCTCCTCGCGTTCGCTGTACGACCGGCGCTTCACCTCGGCGGTGGCCTCCACCGTCCACGCGGGCCCGGGCGTCCAGATCACGCGCACCAGTCCGCCCGGCTCCGTGTAGTTCTCCGGAATGTCCCGGTACCGCGCGAGACCCGCCGTGCCACCCACCTCGACGGCAAACCGGTCGCCAAGGGAGCGTCGGACCAGCAGCTTCGCGCGCGCGCCGAGCACCTTCACCGGAAGGACGTAGCGCGCGGCAGCCGTATCCGAAAGGTCCAGCACCTGGTTGAAGTAATAGATTTCTGGAGACAGGCTGACGCGAAGCGATTTCACCGGGATCCAGCGCACATCGCCGTGGAGGAACCAGTGCTGCTCGCCGCCCGCGCCTGGCAGGGTGCGGAGGAACCGGATGACCTCGCCGTCGAGCATCGCCCCGCCCTCCCAATGCCCGCCCATCGCCATGTGCCAAAGGAAAGCCTCGAGCTTCGCGCCCGCAAACGCGCGGCCCGGCGCGGCGTACGAGGACAACAGGGGGTTGTCGCGCCACCCCGCCACCGCGGTCACCGTCTCCTCGTGGGTCCAGAATGGAAACAGCTCCGCGGCGAGCGCCTGGATCTCATCAGGCGTCATCGTGGCCGCTGGAGCCGGGAGAGCCGGGGATGCAACCGCGGGCTGCGCAGGAGCCGCCGCGCTCAGCGCGACGGGCAGGCAGACGAGGAGGACCAGGGCTCGGAGCAGGCGCATCGTGGTTTGCGTTGGGTCAAGGATCCTGAATTCGGCGGTTGAATGGAACAGAAGGCAACGAAGGGTACGAAGAACAAACCACTTACCGGAGAATCGAGAGCCTTGATTTATTCACCGCTCGGTAAGTCGATTTTGCCTCGGCGATTTCGTATAATCGCCTGACTCGGCCTTCTTTGTTATCTTCGTTTCATTCTGTTAACTGCGTCTTTGAAGATGATGCGAAAAACAGGACGAGGCACGAGCCTCGTCCTGTGGCGCACACATGTTGGACTCTGACAAAATCAGTTGCCGCTGGTCGTGCCCGCCTGGTTCCGGCGGAGGGTGCGGATCTCGTCGCGGACCTGCTTCGCGAGGG
>JAJXYI010000573.1 GCA_021780625.1 bacterium
CCTGCGTATCGCGGTCGTCGAGGATGACAAAGTGACGCGGGACACCGTGGTGCAATGGATTTCCCAGACGCCCGGGTTCGAGGTGGTGGGCGCATTCGAGGATGCGACCGTTGCCCTGGGGCCGGTGATCAAGCTCATGCCGGATGTATTGCTTGTCGACGTAAACATGCCGGGCATGTCGGGCATCGAGTTCGTCTCGGCGGTGATGTCCCGCGCTCCGAACATCCAATGCATGATGCTGACGGTTTACGGCGATACCGACCATATATTCCAGGCATTGGCCGCGGGAGCGTCGGGGTATTTGCTCAAGACCACGCTGGGGGATGAATTGGTGGCCGCGATCCGGGAGGTTCATCGGGGCGGGTCGCCCATGACCAGCGACGTGGCGCGGAAGGTCGTACAAGCCTTTCATAGGCCCAACCCTTCGGAGTCGGGCGAGGCTTCGTTGTCGAATCGGGAGAAGGAAGTTCTCGAAATGCTGGCGATGGGCTATCTATACAAGGAGATAGCCCAGGAGTTGAAGGTGACTATGGCAACGGTCAGCACCTTTGTGCGGCGAATCTATATAAAACTTCAGGTCAACTCGCGTGCGCAGGCGGTGGCGAAGGCCAAAATCGGCTTGCCCCGGCAGGGTGGGCATTGAGCCCTGCGAAGGTCGCCTGCCAACGCGGGACGGGCGACTGTGCCGCAGGGGTAGGATACGACGCCAGGCGGCCCTCCGGGAGATGAAGCGATGAGGGCTCGAATCAGTCCGAGGAGACGGGGACGTCCAACGTGCGAGGCCGGCAAGGGGCCGGCGCTCGCGGTGGCGAAAGAGGTTCTCGGTCGGGCGACCGCGCCGGCGGGTCCACTCAGAGCGGCTCGAGGGTCACGAAGCAGACGTCGTTTTCACGCAGTTGGAAATCGCGTGAGAACCGTCCGTCCGCACCAACGTTCACGAGCTCTCGAAGCAGGGGGGCTCCGTTGTTGACGTCGCGGATATAGTTGACCTCCGCGCGGGTCAGTTGGGAGGGCGAGCCGAGATCGCGGTAGGTGGAAAACGCGTCGTTGATGCGATAGCCGACCTTGCGGAGCGTGAGGGCATAGCGGCCGGGTGCGAGTCCCGCGAGCTTCAGGTGGGCGGTCCCGGAATGCGTGGGAGGCAGATCCTTGAGATAGTAGACCTGGTCGTTGGCCGGCGGGTTGGGCTTGCAGATCGTGAAATCCCAGAAGAGGGCCTGAACCCCGCCGCGGTGGTCTGCGCAAATGAAGGATTCGTCGTCGTTGCAGACAAGCTGGATGGGCCCGAGGCGGTTCAGGAATTGGTAGGCGTAGTAGGAGGGCTTGGCGATGTCTTCATAATTGAGCATTCCAAAACCGCCATGGAACGGCGTGAGGCGGGGGCCGGCCTCCTCGAAGATATCGGTGAACGTCCAGTACGACATCGATTGCGCGTCTGCACCGATGTGCTTGATCTTATCGAGGATGAACGGAGCGCTCTGGTAACAGTCGTGAAGGGGGTCCGAGGGAGTATAGGACGAACTCCATTCGGTGAAATGCAGCTCAAGGTTGGGCAGGGTCGAATGGCTGATCGTCTTGCGGGCAGCTTGCACGCCGTCCGTGATGGAATTGCGATCGGGCGAAAAGATCGTGCCGGCCGAACCGTTGGCATCGAGAAATCCGCTCATTGTGGCGTAGGCATGGGTGCTGATGAAGTCGATGGGCACGTGGTTCTTCGAACAGAAGTCGATCATGTCCTGGATCCATGCGCAGCCTGCAGTTGCCGGACCGCCGACCTTCAGCTCTGGGTCGATTGCCTTGATGGCGCGTGCGGTGGCGGCGTAGAGCTGGAAATATTGCTTTTGAGTTCCTGTGAAGAATCCCGAAAGGTTCGGTTCGTTCCAGACTTCAAAATACCACGTCCGTACCTCGGCCGCGCCGTAGCGTTCTCTACAGTGCTGGACAAACGCCGAGACGAGCCCGACCCATTTCTTCATGTCCTTCGGCGGGGTCACGTTGCCGTGCCACCAGAAGATCGTCTGGGGACCGCTGGCCAATGCGGAGGGCATGAACCCCAGTTCGACGAATGGCTTCATTCCGATGCTGTGCAAGAAGTCGAACAGCTGATCGATATACTGCCAGTTGTACTCTGGATTGCCATGTTTGTCCTCAAAGTACACGCCCATGTCGTCGCAGAACAGGCCGTGGAATCGGATATATCGAAACCCGAGCTCACGGTGGACCTGGGTCAATTGGCGTTGCCAATCGGCTCGCAATCCTTCGTTTGCCCGGCCTGCGCCGACGCAGAACTCGGCCATGCGGTTCATGGGCCCCTGTACAGTATGCAGGTCCGCGCTGATCGTGCGGTTCAGCGGCTCAGGGCCGGGATAGGCGTTTGTCTCTGCCGCGGACGCGACGGCTGTCGATGTCATCGTCGCCGCAAGGGCGAGAATCTGGAATAGGAGTGTCTTCATAACGGTCGAAGGGGTTCGTTGTATAGAGATCGTGTTAACGAGGCATCACGGCCGGGGTCGGCGTTGAAACTGTGATTGCCGGAGGCTGCATGGGGGCTCCACAGGTTCGGAGCTTTTGCCGTCGGATCGCGGCGCCATGGATGGTTGGCAGCTCGGATAATGGGGTTGGATGTTATAGCAGAATAAACTCGGCTCAAGGGGGCCGGCGCGGGAAAAATCGGTGCCGCTTGCGGCCGCATAAAAGAACTCTTGTCGGCGCTGTCGGGGCAACGCAGTCGACGTCAGCCTGTGACCTCAAGCGGGCGGCATGGCAAGGGTCCGGTTGTCGCATGAAATGACTACAAGGTCGGAATCGGCATTAAGTATGAGGCCGACTCAGTCTAATGGGGGAGCATTCGACTGAGATGCAATCGGGCTGCAACCTTTGGGGCGCCGTCAGCATAAATGGTGACGTCTGTAGGCCGGTGTCTGCTTGCAAGATCGCATTATAGCTGGACGATTTCACGGAGTGGCGATCCAAGCCCAAGCTCAGACATCTGCCGACGGTCAGCCCCGGCTCACGCGCGCTCTTTCTCAGAGCGCGAAGAGGACTCATGCCTATGAAACGCTTGGGTGGCCTTCGCCGTGGCGAACGAGCCTGTGTGGGTTGTTGAAGCCTTTTGCTATAGTATTTATCATCGTCCTGTCGTTGGGTCGTTTGGTCGCAAAGGAAGAGGCAGCCCTCCCGGGCCACGAGGGCCGGTCGGTCGTCATCGCTGCCGACGGGGGGACGCTGGTGCTCACGCCGCTGCTCGACAACGCGATTCGCGTTCAGTTTCAGCGTGGCGAGTCTGCCGGCATCCAAAGCCTGGTATTGAGGGAAGACCTTCCGCGACCCGAGTATCGCGTGCGACATACAGACGGGAGTGTCTCGGTTATATTGAAGGAAATGTCGGCAGTATATGATAAGCGGACGGATGTGGTGTCTTTTTATAATTCGAATGGCCGAAATATACTCAATGAGCTGGAGGGGGCGCGAAAACTGACGCGCTCCTCGCTTCACGGTCAGCCCACCTGGGTGGCTGATCAGGGCTTTGATTCGCCTCCCAATGAGCATCTGTATGGCTGCGGAGAGTTTCAGGACGGTTATTTGAATATCCGGGGACTGCCGCGGCGCCTGACGCAGGTGAATACTCAGATTGCAATACCGGTGGTCATATCGAGCCGTGGCTTTGAGCTACTGTGGCACAATTATGGACTCACCGAATTCGATCCTGCCGATCGGCAGATCGCACTCCGGGCCGGCACGAACGGAGGTGTGCGAACGGCGGTTGATGCGACGACGACGGACGGAACGCACAGGCTGGAGCTTCGAAGCGGGGCGTTCGCCGGTGATTTTCAAGTCGGCGAGGCTGGCCGCTATGCCTTCTTCCTCGATGTCGGTGCGAAGATGGCGCACCGGTGGCAGGTGGAGATCGACGGCAGGCCGGCGGTCGACTTCTCGAACATATGGCTTCCGCCGACCACCAGCTGGATCTCGGAGCTTTCAGCCGGCCGGCATCAGGTGAGGGTGGTCGCCGATCAGGGCGATGCGCCCGCGCTCTCTTTTCGCCGGGTTGGCGACTCCACGGAGTTCCGTTCTCCAGTCGCGGCCGGCATCGACTATGTCGTGATTGCCGGAGAGGGCGACCAGCTGACCTCTTCCTACCGGCGGCTGACGGGCGAGGTGCCGCTGCCGCCCATCTGGGCGCTCGGCTACATCCATTCGCGCGAGCGGTACAAGTCGCAGGCCGAGCTCCTGGAAAACGCGAAGGGCTTTCGCGACCGGGGCATCCCCTTGGATGTGATCGTGCAGGACTGGCAATACTGGGGCCGGTATGGCTGGAACGACATGCGGTTCGACGAGGCCCAGTATCCCGATCCCGCGGCGATGGTCGCCAAGCTGCATGCAGAACACGTGCGGCTCATGGTGTCGGTGTGGTCGAGGATCGATCCGCAGTCTGATCTCGGGCGGGAGTTTGCAGCCCGGAAGTATTTCATTCCCGGGACGCAATGGGTGGACTTCTTCAATCCGGCCGCCGCGTCGTTCTATTGGGGCAAGGTGCGCGATCGGCTCCTGCGCTATGGGATCGACGCCTGGTGGTTTGATGCGACCGAGCCGGAAAACGACGACCTTGCCGGCCGTATGACCCATGTGGGATGGGGCGGGACAGTGCGGGATCTGTATCCGCTTTTTGTGACGCGCACGGTGTACCAGGGACTGCGCCATGACGCCCCGGGGCGACGTCCGTTCATTCTGACCCGAAGCGCCTTCATCGGCGAGCAGCGTTATGGCGCCGCCGTGTGGTCGGGGGACATTGGGGCCAACTGGGCCTCCCTGAGGCGCCAGATCACCGCCGGCTTGGGTTATGTCGTGACCGGCCTGCCTTGGTGGACGACCGATACGGGCGGGTTCTTCCGTCCCGGCGAGAGCCAGTACACGGACCCCGCCTACCGGGAACTCTTCCTTCGCTGGTTCCAATACTCGGTATTCACTCCACTGCTCAGGGTGCACGGATACCAATCCGACACGGAGCTGTGGCGCTACGGGCCGTACCTGGAAGCCCAGTGCAGGCGATGGCTTGCGCTCCGCTACAAGCTGCTGCCCTACCTGTACAGCGAGGCGGCACGCGTCAGTTTCTCCGGTTCGACGCTCATGCGTCCACTCGTGCTGGATTTTCCCGGGGACGAGAAGGCCTTGTCGCAGTCGTTCGAGTACATGTTCGGCCCCGCCCTGCTCGTGGCCCCTGTGACGTCCCCCGGAATCGTCGAGAAGAAGGTCTATCTTCCGCGGAGCGCGGGCGGGTGGTACGACTTCTGGAGCGGTCGGCGGTCGCGCGGCGGCCGCGAGGTGTTGGTGCAGACGCCCATGGAGCAGATCCCGCTGTTTGTCCGCGCGGGATCGATCCTGCCACTGGGGCCGGCGCTGGATTACGCCACGGAGTCGTCGGCTGAGCCGATCGAGCTGCGCATCTACACGGGCGCCGACGGCGCATATTCGATATACGAAGATGACGGGACGGATTTCGGCTATGAGAAGGGCGAGCGGAGCTCGATCCCTATCCGCTGGGACGAGGCGCGGCAGGCGCTCACGTTCGGCGCGCGGGAAGGTTGCTTCCCGGGCATGTCGCGCAAGCAGACCTTCAGGGTCGTCTGGGTCAGCGCAGATCATGGCTCGGGGGACCTGAAGACTCGCGATGTCGACGCAGTAGTGACCTATGACGGCAGCGTTGTCACCCTTGTCCGTCCGAACGGCGGAGATCCATCGTCATATGAGGGCACGGGAGCCATGGAGGGGGCCGGTGAATGAGGGTCTGCGTGTCGAGCGCGGCGGCCCGGTCAATCCTGTTGACGCCATTCCGACGGATAATCCTGAGATCGCACTGGAACACACCTTATGAGAACCCCGAAGATACGTGCGGCGAATGTCCTGCTGGTTGCCGGACTTACGTTTTCCCTCTTGAGGGCCGCGCCGACCTCGCTTGGAGCGGCACCCGAGGGCGCCGGCCAGGCGAAGGTCGGGTACTCGACACTCCAATACATTGCGCCCGGCGACTCGGAGGCCGTCGCCGTCGAGAAGGCCGCGAAGGTGCTGCCCCGTCCAAACCAGACGGCCTGGATGCGCCTGGAGCGGATATTTTTCGTCCATTTCGGGGTCAACACGTTCCGCGGCGTGGAATGGGGCAACGGGCATGAAAGTCCCTCGCTCTTCAATCCGACCTCGTTGGATGCCAACCAGTGGCTCGGCGCGATCAAGGAGGCCGGAGGCGCGGAGGTGGTGCTGGTCTGCAAGCATCACGACGGCTTCTGCATGTGGCCGACCCGCTACACGCCGCACTCGGTGGTCGCCAGTCCGTGGAAGGGAGGGAAGGGCGATCTGGTGGGCGAAGTGGCTGCCGCCGCGCGGGCCCACGGCGTGAAGCTTGGCGTGTATCTGTCGCCCGCGGATCTGTATCAGCTCTGCAACAACCCGACCCACCGGGGCGGGTACTATGGCGACGGCAGTCCCAAGGTCGCGTCGGTGATTCCCACGGATCCGACGCATTTCAAATCGGACCCGACGGTCGGCCGCACGCCGCCCGCCGGCCATTCGAGCTACACCTACGTGGTGGACGATTATAACCGCTATTTTCTCAATCAGCTTTACGAGCTGCTGACCCAATACGGTCCCATTTCCGAAGTCTGGTTCGACGGGGCGAATCCCGATCCGAGCGTGAAGGAAAGCTACGACTATTCGGCGTGGTACGACCTGATCCGCCATCTCCAGCCGAACGCCGTGATCGCGGTCAAGGGTCCCGACGTGCGCTGGGTGGGCAACGAGGGCGGAGTGGGGCGCACGATGGAGTGGAGCGTCATTCCGCTTCCCAAGCCGCCCGGCAGCTTCACCTGGCCCGACATGCACGGCGACGACCTGGGCAGCCGCGCCAGGCTGAAGCCGGGGAGCTATCTCTGGTGGTATCCGGCCGAGGTGAATGCCCCGATCCTGAACGGCTGGTTCTGGTCGCCGGAGAAGAGACCGAAGAGCGCCTCGCAACTGATCGACATCTACTACACGTCCGTCGGACGCAACGGGGACATGTTGTTGAACCTGTCGCCCGACACGCGGGGACTGATCCCGGACGACCAGCTGGCCTCGCTGCGAGGGATGGCTAAGGTGATCGCCAACACCTTCGCGAAAAACCTCGCGGAGGGAGGCGTGCTGACGGCCGACTCCTCCGCCCCCGATCATCGCCCTGCGTGCGCGATGGACGGCGATCTCGACACGTGGTGGGAGGCGGCCCGCGGCCATTCGACGGCGACGCTCGAGCTGTCGCTGCCCAAGGCCGTGACCTTCGACGTGGTCTCGTTGCAGGAGGCGGTGGATCATCGCGGCCAGCGCATCGAGTCGTTTGCGATCGACGCCTGGATTGGATCGTCGTGGGTGACGATCGAACGTCAGACGACGGTCGGCCATCGGAGGCTGCTGCGTATCTCAAAACCCGTGACAACCTCGCGGGTCAGGATCCGGATCCTCGGCTCCCGCCTCGAGCCGACCCTGGCGACGTTCGGCCTGTACAAGCAGGCGGTGCCGATCCCGCCTCCAACCCTGTCCGCGCGGGATGCGCGGGGGGCCGTGACGATTTCCGGGAGCCCGGGCCAGCGGATTGTCTATACGCTGGATGGCTCGGAGCCCACGTTTGACTCGGCGGTGTATCGCCACCCGCTGGACGTGTCGCGGGGCGGCACGCTCGAAGCCGCATGCGTGGATGCAAGGGGACTATTGGGGCTGCCCGCCTCGATGGATTACGTGGGACTCGCTCCCATCGGCTGGCGCGTGGCCTCTGCAGGAGAAGCGAACTCCGCCGACCGCGGCCATGGCCCCGCGTGCGCGATCGACGGTTCTCCGTCGACCTTCTGGATTTCGCCTGCGGACCTCCCGCCGTCCGAGCCCCGCGCTGTCGTCGTTGATATGGGCGCAGTGCACCGGATCCGGGGCTTCGCGTACCTTCCCCGGCAGGATGGAATGACGGAAGGCGTCGTGGAGACCTACCGGTTTGAGATCAGCTCGGATGGAGCGCACTGGACCACCGTCGTGGACCGGGGGCGGTTTGGAAACATCAGGAATAATCCCGCGATGCAGCAGGTGACGTTTGCCCCGGCCGCGGCGCGTTATTTCAGGTTCACAGGACTTCGAAGCCTCGATCACGACGGCCGCATGGGCGCGGCGGAGATCACTGTCCTGCCGGACGATTCATCCAACCTGAGGAGGTAGTCCGAAAACCCAGCGAGCATCTGGCTCGGTACGGAGCCGACGACCCCACGTGCCTGCGCTCGCATCAATCCAAAACTTCTTACCGTGAATACCCCCATCCTCACCCGTGCAGCGTTCCTCGGTGTGTGCGCTTTCTCCTTTTTGGCCCACCACTGTGAGGCGGCTTCCGAGCGTCAACGCCTGTCGCTCGACTTCGGCTGGCGTTTCCATCTGGGCGATGACTGGCCGAATGCCATGAGCCGCATGAACGCCGGCACGGGGTCCGGCCCGGCCGCAACGTCGTTTGCCGACTCGTACTGGCGGCGGGTGAACCTGCCTCACGACTGGGCCGTCGAACTTCCGTTCGATCGGAATTCGGATGGAAGCCATGGCTTCAAAGCGCTGGGTCCGACATTCCCCCGGAACAGCGTGGCCTGGTATCGCAGGAGTTTCTCGCTGCCTGCGAGCGACCGCGGAAAGCGGATCTCGATCACCTTCGACGGCGTGATGCACGACGCCACCGTGTGGGTGAACGGCTGGATGGTCCGCAGGCATGAGGGAGGCTATTATCCGTTCCGGGAAGACATCACCGATGTCGTGCATTATGGCGGCGAAAACACCGTCGCGGTGCGGGTGGATGCGACCGGGAGCGAAGGGTGGTTTTACGAGGGAGCCGGAATTTATCGGCACGTCTGGCTGAACGTCACCGCGCCCGTCGCGATCGCCCCGAACGGGATCTTCGTTTACACGACGTTTCCGGGCAACGTGCCCTCCGGGCGCGCCACGCTCCACGTCCGGGCGAGGCTTCACAATGCGAGCCACTTTCCGGCGAACGCGAACGTGGCTTGCGAGGTGATTTCGCCGTCCGGCGCGGTTGTCGGGAAGTTCAACGGGATGACCCTTGCGGCGGCGGCCTCGGACGCCACGATCGACCTGATTTCCGAAGTCGGATCTCCGATCCTGTGGTCGCCGGAGTCTCCAAAACTATATCGGCTGGAGACGACCGTTGCCGTTGGAGGCGCCGTCGTCGACCGCGTCGTCACATCCTTTGGAATACGCACAACGGAGTTCGATCCGGTCAGGGGCTTCCTGCTGAACGGGAAACCCTACGCCATCCATGGAACCTGCAATCATCAGGACCATGCCGGAGTGGGGGAGGCCATACCGGACGCACTGCAGGCGTTTCGAGTGGAGCGACTGAAGTCGTTTGGCTGTAATGCAATCAGGACCTCGCACAATCCGCCGACGCCCGAGCTGCTCGATGCCTGCGACCGCCTCGGCATGCTGGTGCTCGACGAGAGTCGGCTCATGGGGAGCGACTCGGCCAACATGGATAAGTGGCGAGGTCAGATTCGCCGGGACCGAAACCACCCGAGCGTGGTGATCTGGTGCATCGCCAACGAACAGTTTGCGGTGCAGGACACGCCGCAGGCCGCACGCATTGCGGTGACCATGCAGGACTGCGCCAACAAGCTCGATCCCACGCGCCAGGTCACCTACGCCTCGCCCGAGGGCGACGTATTCAAGGGCATCAACTCGGTGATCGAGGTTCGGGGATGGAATTATCACTACGGGCCGGACATGGACCGGTATCACGCCGAGCATCCGAATCAGCCCAATGTCGGCACCGAGCAGGCGAGCGTCGTTGGCGACCGGGGTGTGTACGCCAATGACCCTGAGCGCGGGTATGTCAGCGCGCGCGATCTCGTGCGGCCGGGATGGTCGACCAACGCCCAGGGATGGTGGAAGTTCTTTGCCGCGCGTCCGTGGCTGTCGGGGGCGTTCATCTGGACGGGGTTCGACTATCGCGGCGAGCCGACTCCCTATTGGTGGCCGTCGATCAGCTCCCACTTCGGCGTCCTCGACACCTGCGGTTTCCGGAAGGATGTCGCCTACTACTACCAATCGTGGTGGACCAAGCAGCCGGTGCTGCACCTGTTGCCGCACTGGAACTGGCCGGGAAAAGAGGGGCAGACGATCCCCGTCGACGTGTACAGCAACTGCCGCCAGGTGGAGCTGTTCCTCAACGGAACATCGTTGGGCCGAAAGACCATGGAGCCCAATTCCATCCTGTCCTGGAACGTGACCTACGAGCCGGGAACGCTGAGTGCGCGCGGGTACGATGCGAGTGGAAAGCTCATCGCCTCGACCCAGGAAGAGACCACCGGACCGGCGGTGGCGATTCGGCTCACGCCGGACCGCACGGCCATCAACGCCGATGGAGAGGACGTCGCGGTGTACACCGTGTCGACGGTGGATGCGCAGGGTCGCCGCGTGCCGACCGCTGGCAACTTGATCCACTTCTCGCTGACCGGAAACGGGCGGATCCTCGGCGTGGGCAACGGGGATCCCGACTGCCATGAACCCGATACCTTCGTCCCCCAGGTGCCCGTTCGTCGCATCGCGCTCAAGAGCTGGCGCTGGAACCTGGTCGGCATGACGCCGAGCCGCGCGGAAGCGCCGGACTATGACGTAGGCTTCGACGACGCGAAATGGAACCGGCTTGATGTCGGCGCAGGCGCAGGGCCGACGATCGAGCAGCCCGACACATCGGCGGTCTATCGCGCCCATTTCTCGCTGACCGCGGAAGACCTGCAAGGGGCCGGCGCCCAGATCTTCTTCTCGGGCTGCGACGATGAAGGCTGGTATTTCGTCAACGGAAAGTTCGTGGGCGAAACCCACGACTGGCAGGCCCAGCCCATTTTCGACATCAAGAAGGATCTGCACGTGGGCGACAACGTGGTCGCCGTGGGCGTGAAGAACGATGTCGGCACCGGTGGGTTGAATCCCAACGTGACGGTTGAAGTCATCGGACACGCCGAGACTCCGCCGTGGTCGCGCAGCCTGTTCAACGGCCTGGCGCAGATCATCGTCTGTTCCACACGGAAGGCAGGCGAGTTTACCCTGACGGCAACCGCGCCCGGCCTCGAGCCGGCCGTGGCGGTGGAACGAACCGTGCCGACAAATCCGATCCCAGCCGTCCAATGAGGCGGAGCGAGACCGCCGTGCACGACTGCCAACCGCCGACCCAACCTCATTTCAACCCAATCGAACGCTCATGATCAACCTGCGGAGGGTGAACGCCCTTTCCCTAGTCTGCCTTGCCCTGCAATTCCTCGTCGCGCCGTTGGTGCGAGCCCATGTCGCCGGAGCGGTGACGTTGGACCACGGCTGGCGCCTGTGGCTGGACAAGACCGCGCAGTGGCAGAACGACCCGCTCTATCTTCCGGAGGACGTGAAGCTCGGGTCCATGCCCGTGAACCCGCCGACGGGCGGGTGGTCGGTGCTGACCGACAAGGCGGGTATTGCGGTCACGCTGCCTGCAACCGTCGAGCAGTTTTACTGGGGCAAGACCTCGCCGTCGGCATCCGGCCCGCAGTCGCCCACGGCAATCGTCGAAAACGACGGCAGTTACCGGGGAGTGTCGTGGTGGTACCGGACGTTCACGGCGCCGGCGTTGAAGCCGGGTGAGCGCCTGATCTTCCATTTCCCCGGCGCCCGGCTTCGGGCCGAGGTCTATGTGAACGGCCGACTGGTCGGCTACAATCTCATCTCCGAGGCGCCGTTCTCGGCTGACGCCACGGACGCCTGCCATCCGGGGCAAGAAAACCTGCTCGCGGTGCGAATCACCAATCCGGGCGGCCGGTTGGACTGGATGGATTTCCAGACGATGAGCTGGGGCAAGTACGTCCTGCCGGCGACCCACTCGTTCGGAGGCCTGGATGGCGGCGTGGAGATGCAGGTGCGCGCGGGCGTGAGCGTATCCGATCTCGCGGTCTTCAACACGCCCGACGCCCACAAGGTGCGTATCCGGGCCGAGGTGACGTCGCACGGGCCTTCGTACGAAGGGCCACTGGAGGTTCGCATCGCCCAGGGCGGGAGCGTCCTGTTCGAAGCGAGCCAGCCGGTCAGCGTTCCGGGCGGCGGCGTGGCCACCGTCTGGGTCAATGCGACCGTGCCGAAGGCGTTGTTGTGGGACGTCGGCCATCCCAACCTTTGCCAGGCGACGGCGAGCCTGCCGCCCCTCGAGCATTCCGATCGCAGCACTCCATTCGGCTTCCGCTGGTTTGGCGTGAAAGGCCTGGGGAAGGACGCGATGCTCTGCCTCAACGGCCGCCGGATCGTGCCTCGTTCGTCGATTTCCTGGGGCTTCTGGGCGCCCAATGGCCTGTTCCCCGACAAAGCCGCCGTTTCGCGCGAGATCGCTTCGATGAAGGCGCTCGGACTGGACTCGCTTCAGAATCACCGGCACATGCCGAAGGCGGTCGAGGTGGATGGCTTCAATCGCGCGGGCCTGCTGCTCTATTGCGAAGCCGGTGGCGGTGTCTTCACCTTCCAAAGCGCGCCATCGGAGCCGAAGGGCACGAGCGTCGAGGTGCGGTACGACGGGAATCCGGTCCGATTGGATTTCCTCAACCGCTACCAACTGGACAAGGAATTGGCGATGATCCGGACATTCCGGTCGGATCCGTGCGTGACGATCTGGACGCTCCAAAACGAGACTGGTCCGAACGTCGACAATCCCCGCATGCGCTATGCGCTGGAACGGATGCGCGAGGCTGATCCGTCGAGGCTGGTGCTCCTGAAATCCGGTGAAAGCAGCCGGGGTGAAGTCTGGTCCCTGCCGTACGCGAAGGCGTGGATGAAGGACGACGGCACGGGCTATTCCGGCTGGTGGGACCAGCATACGGCCATGGACTCCCCCGGCGTCTGGATCGATTCCATGTACAAGTCGCCCACCGACTACGCCTATCATTCCGACGACCGGAAGGAAGTCGTTGTGTGGGGGGAGATGGCGACCGGTGCTTCGCCCGACGACCACACGGCCGTCGTCCGGTGGTATGAGCGGCATCACGAAACCGGATACGACCTCGCGGCCCACGAAGCGCTCCGGAAGGCCTACGACCGGTTCATCGACGACCACGGCTTCCGGTCGGCGTTTCCGACCGCCGAGGACCTCTTCAGGGAAGCCGGGGAGAAACACTACTTCTCGGCTGCGCACGTGCTGGAAAACGCACGCATGTGCAATGCCAACGACTACATCGTGCTGTCCGGCTGGGAATCGACCACCATCGACGATCACAGCGGGCTGGTGGATTCGCTGCGCCAGTTGAAGGCCTCGCCGAAGCTTATCCATGCGGCCTCTCAGCCAGAGGTCCTCGTGATCCGGCCGCGGCAGCATGTGGTTGCGACAGGCGGGACGGCGGTCGTCGATATTCATCAGATCAACGACCGGAACATGACCGGGACCTGGCAGCTGGGCGTGACCGCTGCGTTTTCCGGTCAGCCGCCTTTCTTCCAGGCAAGCTATCCGGTCACCTTGATCGGAGGCGATACCTATGGCCAGCTGCTCAAGGCGGGGATCACGTTCAAGGTCGATCGGCCTGGCCCCGTTCAGATCCGTGCGACGCTGAGTCCGCTGGCGGGCGGCGCTCCGGTGTTGGAAAATGAAGAGCCTATGCAGATCGTCGACCCGCAGCCCCGCCGCCTGGGCGGTGAGATCGCCTGCCTGGGCGACTCCGACGCGCTGATCCGAGTGCTGAAGCGCCGGTTCCATGCCGACGCCGTGCCTTTCACGTCCACCCTGGGCAAGGTATCGACCCTGGTGCTGGCCACGCAAAGCGCCTCGCCGGAAGGCTGGTTGACCAGCGATGTGGATACACCCGTCAGCAACACCGCCGATCCGTCGCTGTACCAGCACCAGATGTGGGGCAAGGCGGGTCCGATTCATACCTGGACCGGACTGGCACCCGGAAAGGTGACCGTGAAGATCTTCCTGGAAGACAGCTACTCCAGCGGTCCTCGCCAGCGACTCTTCGACATCGCACTCAACGGCCGCGTCGTCGCCAAGAACCTGGACATCTTCGCCAGGGCCGGCGGCAGCGGGCGGGCGCTCGTGGAGACCTATGAGGTCGACGCGCCCAAGGGAGAAGTGGCGATGTCCGTGCCGCGTGTCAGCTCCGACAATGCGACGCTGGCCGCCGTGGAGGTGCGGGATTCGGCGGGTCGGGTCCTCAGAACGGTGTTCAGGAGCCAGCGCTACGTCGACTCCGCCGGAAATGTCTGGACGCCGATTTCGCAGGAGCACGACGCAGCCTCGACCTCGGACCTCGCGGCCGCGCTTGAACGCGTGCGTCGCGATGGCACCCGTCTGGTCCTGCTGACCACGGGTGGCGACGATGCCCAGCAGCTCGCCGCCTACTTGGACAAGCAGGGCCTGGTGCGCTACTCGGGGCCCGCCGCCGCCTCCGGTCCGTCGTGGATGGGCTTCTGGTATTTTGGACGCCAGCACTGGCTGCTCGACGGCCTGCCCTCGAACTGCGTGCTGGACTGGCCGTACCAGATTACCACCGGCAACGGCCTGCTGCTCGACGGTCCCGACGTCGAAACCGTCATCGGCTACGGAAAGGATCACGATCCGAACGTAGGCGTGGCCGCCGCCGTCATCCGATGCGGCAAGGGCCGGATCGTGTTGCTCGCGGTTCCCGGCCTGAAGAACTCGTTCCTGGAGGATGCCTCCCTCGGCTTCCAAAAGGTGACCGCGGAGAGGCTGCTGTTCAACGCGCTCGCACGATGACCCTCCTGCCCGGGGACTCCGGTCCGTATCCAAAAACGGGATTTAACGGACCGTTTCCCGGGCGAACTTCCTTGATTTCACATTTGGCTTCTAGCCACTCCACGCCGGGCTAGCTTGCCGGAACGGGGTTAAACGGTATGTCGGGCCTGGGCATTCCCGTGGTCGTTATCCGCTGGTCGCGCTGTGCAGAGGGCGGGCGCAGGGGCAGACCGTCAGGCCTCCGGCGTGGACGTCAAACTCCACGCGCCTGGCGGAACGGTGGTCGACTGCACCTATGCGAAGGGGAAGGTGGTGCACCATTCGGGCACACCCCGCTCTCGCGCCGTGAACCTATCCGACTGGCATGCGCGCAAGGAGAACGAAGACCGCGCCGGCCACCCGGTTTCGGAGGGTGGTGGTGCCCGATGACACGCTGCCTCAGGTTCGTGCGATTGACGGGTTGAAGAGTTGGGCCTCGCCCACTGGATTCATTTTTACGCCAGTGGTCTGACCGGCGGATTAGGGATAATCCGCCCCACCGGGCAGAGGAATCCGCTGATGGGGGGCGCGACACACGTTGCCTGCAAGCTCAGCGCTCGAACCGTTTCCAGTGTCCTTCGGAAATGACTTTGACGGCGCCGTCGACCACCTGGATGCCGGTCTGGTCATCGATCGCATACGCGGGCACGGACAGCGCTGCGGCCCAGCGTTCGGCGTCCGCCATGGTGTTCTCCGGCAAATCCGGATGATCCAGGTGAGGGAAGATCGCAAAATCCACCAGACCCAGGGTCTCGTCGCTCGCACCGGACTGCGGCGTCCAACCGACGAATTCCTTCCCAATGCGGGGCGTCAGCACCATGCTACCCGCACTGAGTCCCACGTACACGGAGGGCAGGGTGGGGAGGCGTTCGGCCAGTCCGGACTGCCGCATCCAGTGGTGGAGGTACAAGGGGTCGCCTCCGTTCACCAGCAACACGTCGGTCTCCTGCACCAGCGGAACCCAAAGTTTGGAGTCGATGCTCGGAAGGGCGGTGAGCTCCAGCACGCCCAGGGATTTCCAACCCAGCTCGCACATCGGCGTGGAGGACTTTCCGTTCACGAATTTCCACGCATAGCGCGGCCCCCCGGCCATCGCGTAGACCGCGGTCGGAATGCAGAGCGCGGTGCATTCCTCGATCGGTTTCCCCAGAAGATCCAGCAGAGCCTGCCGGAGGCTCGGGTTCTTGATGCCAGCGGAGGTAAGCAGCCATTTCATGTGACGTGGTTTGTCTGATACAACCGACGCTGCCGGTTCCCTCCAGCCCGAACTGCGCACCATCCTTTGCAATCGATGCAGTCGTCAGAACGACAGATGGCCGCCAACCGCTCCGGCCCCGCCGCCCAGCGCGTCTTCTCCGCCATGATGGAGATAGGAAAAATCGAGATCTCCAAGATAGAGTCCGCCCGCCGCTGGGCTTACGTGGCTCCCGCGTCTGAATCGGTCGCAGCCGCAGCCCCCGCTGATGCCACCCGCTCCACGGTATCGCATTCTCGGTAGGGCCGGATCTCTGCGTGACCGCACTCTGAGCTTGTCGAACGGGCGAGCCGGCCGCTCCGTACAATCCGCGACGGGCTCAAAGTGAGAGCGTGCCGACAACGTCACAGAGGGTGCTCCCACGGCCGGACCGCCCGGAGGTCGGCCCCTACCACGGACACCGCATTTACGGAAGGGCCGAAAAGGGTTGAAGGGGCAGGCAAAAGACGGACGACGGCCAATGAAAGGGGGGAGAACGATTCGATGCGGACGGCGCCGATCAGGGTGAACTCGGAGACTGGGGCAGGAACCCCAGCGTTGAGCCGGACGTTGACCGCGTGCCGCGAAGGAGAGGGGCGGTGGGGAAATGTTGCCGGCTTTGGAGTGGGGCAGGAATTATCTAAATACCGAATTTGAACCACAGACACGGAGGCCACAGGGGCTGAAATCAAAGTGGCGGTGGATTCGGAGCTCTCCTCGGAGGCGAAGAGGATAAAACAAAGGGTAGCTCGCGATTGCTTATCTCTGTGTCCTCGGCCTGTCCGGCGTAGCCTTGGCAAAGTCGGATGCCTCAATGGTTCAATCCGACTGCGTTTTCTAGGAATGGATCGAGAGCGCTCTGGCTTCGCGGGAAACGACCGACGAACTGCGGCCAAAGTCACCATCCGCTTGAAATCGGCCTGTCCCTGACCAGGCGCCTGACCAGTCCCGCCGCCCGGCGTAATTCTCAGTTCTTCAGGACCGATTTGATTAACGGCGGCGTATGCTTTCATTGCTCTCATGAGCCAAAGAATGCACCTGTTCCTTTGGCGTGTCCGGGCTCCGGTTGGTAACCCTTCATTCTAGATGAAAAAATTCGTTGTCGGCGTCGTGTTTGGACTCTGCCTGCCGTTTATTGCGGCTTTCCTGTTCGTGCGCCTCGGAGGTATGCCGGTGGCAACCAAGTCGCCTCCGCTTCCGATGGAAAGATACCTGGCCGGGGTGGCGCTCCATGCCGCGATTGAAAAGGAAGCCGGCAAACCTTCCCCTTTGCCCGCGAACGAGGCGAATCTCCTGGCCGGTGCCCGCGTTTACCAGATGCAATGCGAGGATTGCCACGGCGCGCTCGACCAGCCCGAAACTGCGATTGCCCGGGGTATGTTTCCCCATCCGCCGCAGATGCTGCCGCCGAAGAAGGGTGTCACCGATGATCCGGTCGGAGTGACGTATTGGAAAGTTAGGAACGGGATCCGGCTCACCGGCATGCCGGGATTCGGCGAGAGCCTGACCGATAAACAACTCTGGCAGGTCAGCCTCCTGTTGCTTCACGCCCACGACCTTCCTGCTTCGGCAAAAAAGGTGCTTCACGAGTGATGGAGCGCCCCCGAGGATAAAGGTCTTGAAGGGACAGGCAGAGAAAGCGGCTCCGAGAAGGCGGGACGTCGAGTCGTCCCGTCCAAAGGCGGAGCCGAGGCTCCGCAGTCCATAACGGGCCGGCGAGGTCCGCCGCACTTACGGGCGGTGTTTCCATTTGGGAGGTTTTGAAGGGACAGGCAACGAAAGCGGCTGGAGGAGGGGCACCTTGAAGACTTCGGGTACGACCGAGCGCCCAGCGTGCATCGAGGGGAGGGGGGCCCAGCTGAGCCGGACTCGATCCCGATCTTGACCGCTTGGTCGGCTGGCCCGGGATGCGATATTGACTGGCAGAAGGCCGGCCGGGCGACTCTAGTGTGCCGCTTTCATCCCATGCTTTCCGACATCATCAAGAAAGGTCACGAACGAGCCCCTCACCGCAGTCTCCTCCGCGCCACGGGAGCGATCGAGTCCGATGCCGACTTCGACAAGCCGTTCATCGCGATCTGCAACAGCTACATCGACTGCATTCCCGGTCATGCCCACCTCAACGAGATCGGTCAGCTCGTGAAGCGCCTGGTCCGCGAGGCGGGCGGCGTGCCCTTCGTGTTTAACACGATCGGCGTCGACGACGGCATTGCCATGGGCCACTCGGGCATGAAGTACTCGCTGCCGTCGCGGGAACTGATCGCCGACAGTGTCGAGACGATGTTACGCGCCCATTGCTTCGACGGCATGGTCTGCATTCCCAACTGCGACAAGATCGTGCCGGGCATGATGATGGCCGCGATGCGCGTCAATGTTCCCACCGTCTTTGTGTCGGGAGGTCCGATGGCCGCAGGCATCGCCGCGACCGACGCCGCGAGCGAGCTGCCCGCGCACCTTCGCCCCGCCACCGCCAAGAACGACCTCATCACGGTCTTCAAGGGCGTGGGCGCGCTCCAGACCGGCTCCATCAAGGCCGAGGAGCTGTTGAAGATGGAGCAGAGCGCCTGCCCGACCTGCGGCTCCTGCTCGGGCATGTTCACGGCCAACTCGATGAACTGCCTTTGCGAGGCGCTTGGGCTCGCCCTGCCGGGCAACGGCACGATCCTTGCCGTCTCCAAGGAGCGCGAACAGCTCTACCGCCGAGCCGCGACCCAGATCATCGAGCTCGTGAAGGCCGACCTGAAGCCGCGCGACATCGCCACCCTCGAGGCCTTCGACAACGCGCTCGCGCTCGACGTCGCCATGGGTGGCTCGACGAACACGGTGCTGCACACGCTCGCGATCGCACGCGAGGCGGGCATCGAGTACGACATCGCCCGCATCGACGCCATCTCCCGCCGCGTGCCCTGCCTGTGCAAGGTCTCGCCGTCGTCGGATTACCACATCCAGGATGTGCACCGCGCCGGTGGCATTCACACGATCCTTGGCGAGCTCAAGCGCCTCGGCGCGCTTACTCTTTCCTGCCGCACGGTCACTGGGAAGACGATCGGTGAGAACATCGATACCTGGGACCTGCGTTCACCGACCTGTTCGGCCGAGGCCCGCATCACCCGCATCTCGGGATGCTCCGCGATCGTGGTCGATCCCTCCGACCGGCTGGGCCATGCCGCCCGTGCTGCGAGCGGCAACCTCCTGCCCAAGCCGATGCTGTTCCACCCGGCCGACGATCGCGCGATTGCCTTGTGGCGTTTCGCGGCCGCCTTCAACGCGGGCGACGCCGAGAACTGCGGCGCGCTCTTCGGAACCAAGGGCGAACTTGGGGTCGAAGCGACCGTGACCTGGCGAGGCGCCGCGGAGATCGCCGCCGGCCTCGCCCCGAAGTTTGCGGAGTTCCGTGGCCTTGTCCGCGCAGAGCTCGCCGAGGTGCGCGGCACACCCGCCCTGGTGGTCTGGAAGTACGAGAAATCCGGCGCCAAGCAGCGGCTGTGCCTGCTGCGAGTGTCGCGCCTACACGCCGGCGGCACGATTGCGCGCGCCGCGCACGACCATGATCCCGCTGCCGTGGCCTCGGCCAAACCCGCTGGCCTGATGCCGCACGACCCGTCCTTCCGCTTCGACGCGAATCACTGTATTCGCAGCGCGGACCGCGCCTATACGGCCGACGGCGGCCTCTCCATCCTCTACGGCGACCTCGCCCCTGCGGGCTCCGTCGTGAAGACCGCGGGCATCAGCGACGCCTTCAAGGCCTACTGTGGCCCGGGTTTCGTCTTCGAGGGCCCCTGCGTTATCTTCGAAAGCCAGGACGAAGCCTGTGCGGGCATTCTCGCAGGCCGCGCGAAGGCGGGCGACGTCGTCATCATCCGCAACGAAGGGCCGCGCGGCGGCCCCGGCATGCAGGAGATGCTTTCGCCCACGAGCTACATCGTCGGCATGGGTCTTGGCGACAAGGTGACGCTTGTCACTGACGGGCGCTTCAGTGGCGGCACCGCGGGTGCCTGCATCGGCCATGTCTCGCCCGAGGCGGCCGAGGGCGGCCCTATCGGCCTGCTGCGCGAGGGGGACCGGGTGCGCATAGACTTCCCCGGGCGCCGCATGGACATCCTCGTCGACAAAGCGGAGCTGGAAGCGCGACGTGCCTCATGGCAGCCGGTGAAACGAGAGCTGTCCGGCTGGCTGGCCCGCTACCGTCGCCTCGTGAGCAACGCCTCCAAGGGCGGCTATCTCGGCGAATGAGCCGAGGGGATGCTACCACCTGCATCATGATGGGCAACAGGGTCGAGGTTGGGAGCGACACCGGGAAGCGTCCTGCCGCTGAACGGTCGGTATCCATGTTTCAACCACCTCGCCCCTCCGCCGGCGCCACAAAAGTATTCTGTACTCGGCATTACGTTACTGTAATTGGAGTTATGCCGAAGGCCCATTTGACGCCCTAAATTTATCCCTCTAACTTCAGATTACCCCCATGCACACTACCCTCTCTGTGTTCCTTGCGGAAACGTCACTCATCAAGATGTCGGGCTTGGATATATCCATGATCGTCATCTACTTTCTGGCCGTGCTTGGTATCGGCTGGTACCTGAAGGGCCGGACGAGCACAGGGGAGGACTTCTTCCTGGCCGGCCGGAGCATGACGGCCTGGGTGGCGGGTCTGAGCTTCCTGGCGGCGAACCTTGGGGCGCTGGAGCTGATGGGGTGGGCGGCGAGCGCGTATGAGTACGGCATTCTTGCGGCGCACTGGTACTGGATCGGGGCGATCCCTGCGATGGTGTTCCTCGGTCTGGTGATGATGCCGTTTTACTACATTTCGCGTACCCATTCGGTGCCGGGATATCTCAAGCTGCGCTACGGGGAGTCGACCCGCGCGCTGGGCGGGGTGTGCTTCGCGTTCATGACGGTGCTCATGTCGGGCATCAACATGTACGCCATGGCAGCGGTGATGCAGGTGGTGCTCGGCTGGAACCTTCACTTTTCGATCTGGGTGTCGTCGATCACGGTGGCGGTGTACGTGGGCCTCGGCGGCCTGACCTCGGCGATCTTCAACGAGGTGCTGCAATTCTTTCTGATCTGGCTCGGCGCTTTGGTGATTCCGATCGTTGGGCTGACCGAATGCGGCGGCTGGACGGGGCTGAAGGACCGCATCATTCAAAATGTGACGCATGGAGGCACCTATCTGCACATGTGGAGCACGCTGGGAAACTTCCAGGACAACCCGATGGGCATCCAGTGGGTGGGCATCGTCTTCGGCCTGGGATTCGTCATTTCGTTCGGCTACTGGACGACGGACTTCCTGGTTGTTCAGCGCGTGATCACCACCAAGGATCTTCGGTCCGCGCAGATGGCGCCGATCATCGGAGCCTTCTTCAAGATGGCGGTGCCGCTGATCGTGATTTTGCCTGGCCTGATCGGCCTGGGCGTGTTCAACCGCCACGGCATGACGCTGGTGTCTGCGGACGTGGCCAAACCCGGTCAGTACACCTATAACGACGTCCTGCCGCTGTTGCTGGTACGCTATGCGGGCCCAGGCCTGCTGGGCCTGGGTGTAACCGCGCTGATCGCCGGCTTCATGTCCGGCATGGCCGGCAACGTAACCGCGTTTGCCACGGTGTGGACCTATGACATTTACCGTCCGCTGATCCGTCCGTTGTTCCGCAGCCAGACATCGATGGCTGCGACGGCGACGGTCGGGGGTGGTGCGGGCAATGGACCGGTCGACGGCGACGAAGTGGCGGCCGCGGGAGATGACCAGCACTACCTCAAAATGGGACGCTGGAGCACGATCATCGGCGTGTTGGTCAGCATCGGCACGGCCTATCTGGCCATGCAGTTCAGCAGCATCATGGACTACGTCCAGGCGCTGTTCAGCTTCTTTGTCGCGCCGCTTTTCGGCACGATTCTGCTCGGCATGTTGTGGAAGCGTGCCACTGCGGCCGGCGGATTCTGGGGCCTGCTGATCGGCACGGCTTCGTCGGTCGGCATGTGGGTGTGGGTGAAAATCGATCCCTCGGCGCTGTCGATCATCGCGCTTTCCAAGTACGCGCAGCCCATGGCCCAAAACATGTATCAGGCGCTGTGGTCGTGGTGCATCTGCGTGATAATCACGGTCGTCGTCAGTTACATGACCCAGCCGATTCCCGAGGCGCGTCTGAAGGGCCTTGTCTACGGCTGTACGGAGATGCCCAGTTCCGCGCATCTGCCCTGGTACAAGCGGCCATTCTTCTGGGGCATGCTGGCCCTGGTTTTTCTGGTGATCCTGAACGTCATGTTCTGGTAAACCGTCGCCTCTATAACCCCTGACGCCTGACGATCAT
Organism: bacterium; assembly: GCA_021780625.1. Next base: position 22,340 of record JAJXYI010000573.1, read on the forward strand.
GAGCGAAAAGAAAACCCTTCCCATCTGGTTCTTCATCGGCGTGCTGCTGTTGATTTACGGAATCCTTTGTCTGGCCGCGGGCATCTCCCAATTTTCCCACCCGCCCGCGATCGTATTGCCTGACGTCCATGCGACGTTCTGGGGCGGGGTGGTGCTCACCGTGGTCGGTGGCGGCTACACAGCATTCTATTGGCCCCGGAAGTAGGGCGCGACTCCGGGATCGCGGCCTCGAGGCCGACCCGGAGAGGCCAAATTTCGGTGATTGCGGTGGCGGCGTCCGATACGTTGTGCGGCGCCGCACCGTTCGGGGGAATCCTCAGGGGAGGACCCGCATATTGCCGTCGTCGTCGTAGGCGATTTCCTTGACCTTGACGCAGCGCAGATGATTGCGGCCGCCGGACAGGGATGCGTCGTGATGAAACAGATACCATTTGCCCCGATATTCCACGATCGAGTGGTGGGTGGTCCATCCGATCACAGGCTCGAGCAGGCGCCCTGCGTAGGTGAAGGGGCCGAGGGGGCTGGGCGACTTGGCGTAGACCAGAAAGTGGGTATCGCCGGTCGAATAGGAAAAGTAATAGATGCCGTTGCGCTTGTGCATCCAAGCCGCCTCGAAAAAGCGGCGATCGTGGTCGTCGGCCCGCAGCGGGGCGCCATGTTCATCGAGAATTTGGACTTCGCGAACCGGCTCGGCGAACGACTTCATATCGGTGCTGAGCTTGGCGACGCGCGGTGAAATTGCGGGAACCGCTCCCGTGGGCTCTTTGCCCTCGGGGTTGTATCGGCCCGTCTGCCAGTTTTGGAGCTGACCGCCCCAAATGCCGCCGAAATAGAGGTAGGCGCGTCCGTCGTCGTCCACGAAGCTGCAGGGATCGATGCTGTAGCTCCCCTTGATTGGCTCGGGCTCGGCCTTGAACGGGCCCTCGGGACGGTCGCTGCTGGCAACGCCGATCCGGAAAATCCCGTCTTTGTCCCTTGCGGGTAGATAAAGAAAATAGCGGCCGTCCCTAAACGCGGCATCCGGCGCCCAAAACTGCTTGCTTGCCCATGGCACGTCCCCCAACGCGAGCGCGATGCCATGATCGGTCACGGGGCCAGCGACGTCCTCCAGGGAAAACACATGGTAGTCGACCATGTCGTATTGGTCGCCCAGATCGTTGTCCTGGATCGTCGTTTCCCGATCGTGAGACGGGTAGAGGAAGAGCTTTCCCTCAAAGACGTGCGCGGAGGGATCCGCGGTATACAGGTGGGTGACGAGAGGCGTGTCGGTAATCTTCATTTTTGTGGTCTGCAATCGCTGCGGTTGCGCATCTGGGCGGAGGATGACGCAAGCCTTCGTACGAAAGTCATGACCAAGTCTTTCCTTTCATCTCTGCCACCGAAAGGGGGGAGACGATCTAACAATAGACGCGCTGCCGGAGCAGGTTGAGAGGCCGGTCGACGAATGGCCCGTGCAACCTGGTCGCTGCCCGCTGCCGAAGTGCGGTCCCCACGGAGCAGGGCGAGAGTCGTGGCGTTGGTGCCTTCTGAAAACAGCCGTCGGAGTGCCACCCCTCGGCCGAAATGGAATCAAGGGACGAGACGGTCGACCTCGGTGGTTGCGATGGAGGGAGCCGGGGACGGCCCGATCCGAAGCGACAAGATAGGCCGAGGGACTGGTTGAGGCAGACGTGCCATCGAGTGAATCCGCGAGCCACCCTTCGGTGGCTCGCCTCTGGCTCACGGCGACAACGACGCGGTGGCGCGGGCGGTGACGACCGGGGGAACGCCGTCCGGGGTCTGGATCGAGCAGTTGATCAGCTTCACGTTTTCCGCGTCGTAGATTCCGAACGGCCGATCGGCGGTGATGGAGACGTGGTCCAGGACGATGTCGGAGGCCGGCGCTTCGGGGAGGCCCCAGATCAGGCCGGCGCGGTGGCCCGGCGTCACGGTGGCGGTGATGTTGCGGAAGATGATGTCGCGGTACACGGGCGTCGTGTCGCGGAGAGGCGCGGCGGGGTAGGACGCGGCGATGGCGGGGGTGAGCTTGTTCAGATCCCGGTAACGGCGGTTTTTGGCCATATAGGCGCCGTAGATGAGGATCGGGCAGCCGACGTCGGTCATGCGGAGGTTTTCATACAGCATGTGCTGCACGATGTCGCCGCGATCGCGGTCGGACTTGATGCGGATGCCGCACTC
>JAJXYI010000628.1 GCA_021780625.1 bacterium
CGACGCGGGTGGACGCCAGCGCCGATGCGCAGCACGGTTCCGCAATCACCTTCCCATCACTCTTCCAGCGCAATCCCACGCAACGTGAGCTCTAAAACCCGTTTCATCGGAGCCGTCGAAATCGGCACATCCAAGATCACCGTTCTCATAGGAGAATACACAGGCCGCGAACTGGCCATCATCGGATACGGCGAATGCCAGTCGCGCGGCGTCGTCAAGGGCACCGTGGTCGACTACAAGGCCGCGAGCGAGTGCACGCATTCGGCCCTCGAGGCCGCGGAGCAGGGCGCCGGCGAGCGCATCGACTTCGTGTTCCTCGCCCAGTCGGGCAGCCACATCGAGGGCTTCTACAACGAGGCCTCGGTCAATGTGAAGTCCGCCGACAACATGGTCAGTCAGCTCGACGTCGACACGGTCTGCTCGCTGGCGACTGCGAAGGAACTGCCGGCGGGCCGCATGGTGGTGCACAATCTCCGCCGTCCTTTCCGTCTCGACGGACGAATCGTGCCGGGCTCCCCCGAGCACCTCGTCGGGCGCCGGCTGGAATCGGGTTACTGGATCGTGCACGGCCAGGAGAACAAGCTGGCCGACGGCATCCACGTCATCCGGGGTTTCAATCTTTCGGTGCGCGAGCTGATCCTCTCCGGCCTGGCCTCGGGGCACATGGTGACGACGCCCGAGGAGCGCCACAACGGCATCCTCTCGATCGACATCGGCGCGGGCACCACCGACTACGTGCTCTATCGCGACGGCTGCCCCTTCGTCACGGGCGTGGTTGCGGTCGGCGGCTCGCACATCACGAACGATGTGGCGATCGGGCTCCGGCTGACCGAAGGGCAGGCCGAGAAACTCAAGATCCATCATGGCCGGGCGATGATCGCTCCCGGTTCCAAGGGCGAGAAGGTGTGGCTCGACGGCAACTTCGCCATCGGCGACCGCCAGTTCCCGCGACACACGATCGAGCAGATCTGTGCGGCGCGGACCTGGGAGATTTTCGAGGTGGTGAAGAAGAAGCTCGGACCGTCGTTCTCGCCTGAGAAATGCGCGGCGGGGGTCGTGCTCACCGGCGGAACCTCCAAACTGCCCGCGATCGCCGAATGCGCCGCGAAGGTGTTCGGCGTCCCGGCCCACCTCGGCGAGGCGCCGTCGACGGTCAGTCAGAACCTGCGAGAGCCCGGCTACAACACCGCCCTCGGGCTTCTCTATTACGGCCTGTCGTCCCAGACGGAGGCGGCCCCGCGCTCCGCGCACCGCAAGTCCGCAAACCTCTTCCAACGCATCCTCGCCGGCTTCTGAACCCCGCCATGGACTCCGAACTTCCCCTGGAACAGTCCCTGCTCACCGACCGCGACCTCGCGATCAAGCTGGTAGGCGTCGGCGGCGGCGGCTCGAATGCCGTCGACCGGCTCAAGATGGACAATCTCGACCGCGTGCAGATGGCGGTCGTCAACACCGACCTCCAGGCGCTCTCGGCCTCCCCCGTGCAGGAAAAGGTGCTCATCGGCTCGGGTGTGACGCGCGGGCTGGGCGCGGGTGGTGATCCCGATCTCGGCCGCGAGGCGGCGGAGTCGGATCGCGCCAAGATTGCCCCGGCGGTCAAGGATCAGGACCTGGTCTTCATCGTGGCCGGCATGGGTGGCGGCACCGGCACCGGTGCGGCGCCCGTGGTGGCGGAGATTGCGGTGGAGCAGGGCGCGCTCGTCATCGCGTTCGTGACGATGCCGTTCAGCTTCGAGGGGGGACGCCGGCTCAAGCAGGCCGAGGAAGGGCTCGCGGCGCTGCGGCGTGTCGCCGACGCGGTGATCCTTCTTCCCAACAACGTGCTGCTTCAGGAGGCTGCTGAAAACGAGAGCGTGCTCGACTCCTTTGCGCGCGCCGACGAATGGATCGGCCGCGGCGTGAAGGCGATCTGGGGCATGCTGCTTCGCACGGGCATGATCAACGTCGATTTTGCAACGCTCCGTCAGGCCTTCCAGTCGCGCGGCGGAAAGACCCTCTTTGGACTTGGCTCGGGCGAGGGCGAAAATGCGTCGGCCCGGGCGATCGAGAGCCTCCGGCTCTGCCCGCTCCTGGCCACGCCTGAAAACGCCCGCAAGGCCGACCGCCTGCTCGTGAACATCACTGCGGGACCGGATCTGGCGACGCATCAGGTCAATGCACTCATGCAGGCGATCACCGAGGAGTTCGGCCTGGACTCGCATGTCGTCATGGGAGCGGTGATCGACGAGGCGATGAAGGGCCGCGTCGAGGTGGTCGTACTAGGGACGACCGACATTGGCGGCCGCGGTCGCTCGACCGTGCGCAGCCCTGCCACTCCGCTTCGCGCGCGTCCATCCGCCCGCCCGGCCCCGGCGGCGGCGCCTGGTGCCGCCTCGGAGACGCCCCGCTCCGACGATGCGGGCGTCGCAGTGGTCGCAGAAGGCGCGCCTGCCGCCGTGGCAGCCGCACCCGCGCATGTGGCGAGCTCCGCCCCGGCAAAGGCTCCGGCGCAGCCAGTGTCCGCAGCCAAGCCCGACACCTCGCAGGAGGAATTCTCCTTCGGTGAAGTGGAGTCGCGCGGACACTTTGAGAACACCGACCGCAACCTTTTCGAAGGTCAGGATCTCGACGTGCCCACCTATCTCCGCAAGGGCATCAAGCTGATGCTCTGACGGCCTGAGGGCCGGGAAGAAGCGAGGAGTGAGAAGCCCGTTCGACTTCGCTCAGGGCAGGCGGGAAGAGAGAAGGAGTCTGGCGGTTGGTGAGGGCGAGTGCCTTGACCTGGAGTGAGGAATCACCCGAGGGCCCTGAGCCTGTCGAACGGGGATACCGCCCTCGGACACGAGCCTCGGCTCGTGCCTTGAGGTTTCGGATTCCGATACCTCCACCGCGAACGGCGCTCAGAGCGGGATTCCGGGGCCGGCGGTGCGGAGACGGTCGATGGCGGTGCGGTATTTTTCGGTGGCCTCCAGCGGACTGCTGCAGGTGCAGTCGAGGTCGCGCAGGCGGCCGTCGTGAATCCCGTAGACCCAGCCGTGGACGGTCAGCTGTTGGCCGCGGTCCCACGCGTCGCGGACGATTGTGGTCTGGCACACGTTCGCGACCTGTTCGACGACGTTGAACTCGCAGAGGCGATCGCGGCGTTCGGTGGGGTCGGTGATGCTGCAAAGACAAGCATCGTGCTTTTCGCGCACATCCTGGACATGCCGCAGCCAGTTGTCGGCCAGGCCGACGCGTTCGCAGCGCATGGCCGTGCCGACGCCGCTGCAGCCGTAGTGGCCGACGACCATGACGTGTTTCACCTTCAGCAGATCCACGGCAAACTGGATCACGCTCAGGCAGTTCAGGTCGGTGTGCACGACGATGTTGGCGATGTTGCGGTGGACGAACATCTCTCCGGGCATCAGTCCCACGATCTCGTTTGCAGGCACGCGGCTGTCGGCGCAGCCGATCCATAGAAACTCGGGGCTCTGCTGGTGGGACAACTTTTCGAAGAAGGCGGGGTCGGCCGCGCTGATCTTTTCGGCCCAGGCTTTGTTGAGCTCGAAGAGGTTCTTTAGTTTTTGCACGTTCCAAGACTTTCCGGAAAAGGCCGGATGTCTAGACGGGATCGCCGATTTGTCGGGGTCCGCTCCTCGAACTCAGGCCGGATTCCGGGAGCGCTCGGCGGACTCGCGCCGGTAGCTGCGGATCACGTGGGCGACGATGTCGTGAAACGGACGGCTGTCGGTGAGGATCATCGTTCCGGCCGAGCGGTAGATGGGTTCCCGCTCCGCGAAGAGCGCGCGCAGCCTGGCCTCGTGGTCGGCGACATTGAGCAGGGGGCGGTTCCGATTGGTCGCAGTGCGCTGAAGGAGGGTTTCGATCGAGGCGTGAAGGCAGATGATGATGCCCCGGCTCCGCACCAGCTCGAGCATGCCGGGCTGGACGATGAGACCCCCGCCGCAGGCGACGACGCAGCCATGGTCCGGGTGTCCCTGTTCGATGAACTCGCGTTCCATCCGCCGGAAAACGGCCTCTCCCTGGGTTGCGAAGATCTGAGTGATGGGCATGCCGGCCTTAGCCTCGATCTGCTGGTCGCTGTCGATGAGCGTGAGGCCGAGCTTCTGTGCGACGGCCCGGCCGACCACCGTTTTACCGGCGCCCATGAATCCGACCAGGTACAGATTTGGGTTCGACGTGCTCATCGTCCCGATTGGTAGAAATCGGACCTCCGCTCTGCGAGGATAATCCAGATGAACCTCAAAGCCTGAATTGAACCACAGAGCAATTCACCTTCGCCGAGACCAGGGCGGACGGCTGCGCCGCAATCGGAATCCGTGAAGGTAATGGCCACAAAAATCGCAAAAAGGCGCCCGGGGTGCCGACTTTGAGCGGAGCTCGCTTATGAGCGCACCCGACACGAAGCCGATGCCCCTGGAATTTTGTGTTGTTCGAGGCGATTCCCTCAGCCCTGCGTCGAGCGGCCCTTCTTGATCAGGGTCTGCGTGGCGGCGAGCAGTTCGACGGTGCTGAACGGTTTGCTGATGAACGCGTCGACGTTGGCCTGGATCTGGCGCTGGGTCTCCGGCGAATCGAGAAATCCGCTCACGGCGAGGATCGGGACTCGGCTTCCTGACGCGCGGATGGCAGCGACGAGGGCGGGACCGTCCATCACCGGCATGAGCACGTCGGTGACGACCAGTCGGATCTCCGCCGCGTTTCGCTTGAAGACCTCGAGCGCCTCGGCGCCGTCGCGCGCGAGCAGGGCGCGATAACCGCCCTTTTCGAGGGCGCGACGCATCACGAACAGCACGTTCTCCTCGTCGTCCACGAGCAGGACGAGTTCGCCGAGTCCGGATGAGGTGGCGACCGTCGAAGCGGGAGCCGGTGCCTCGGCGCGGGCCTCGATCACGGGGATGAACACCCGGAAGCAGGAGCCCTTGCCGCGCTCGCTCTCGACCTTGATGAAGCCGTCGTGACTGCGGACGATGCCGAGCACGGTGGACAGGCCGAGCCCGGTGCCCTCGCCGGGCTTCTTCGTGGTGAAAAACGGATCGAAGATTCGCTCGAGATGGGAGTGGGGGATGCCCGAACCTGTATCCGCGACGGACAGTACAAGGAAGATGCCGGGTTTTCCGTACGGGATCCGGGCGGCCTCCTGCGCGCCGAGGGCGAGTTCGTCGACCCGGAGCTCGAGGATGCCGCCCGCGGGCATGGCGTCGCGTGCGTTGACGCACAGGTTGAGGAGGATCTGATGGAGCTGGGTGGCGTTGGCGCTGATGGGGCGCAGGCCCTCCGAAAATCCGCAGCGCACCTCGATGTTCTTCGGGAAGGTCTCGCGTGCGATTTTCACCATGTCGAAGACGATGGGCTCGACGCGCAGCGTCTCCTTCCGGGCGTCGCTGCCGCGCGCGAACGTGAGCAGCTGTTGGAGGATCTCGGCGCCGCGGCGGGCGTTGACCTCGATCGTGTCGACGATGGCGATTGAATCGGGATCCGAGAGTTGCTCCCGCAGCAGGGCGGGGGCCATGAGCATCGGAAGGAGGATGTTGTTCAGGTCGTGGGCGATCCCGCTCGCGAGCTGGCCGACGCTTTCAGTGCGCTGCGTGCGCAGGAGCTGCTGCTCCAAGCGGCGCTGCTCCTCGACGTCGCGGAAGATTCCGATGTATCCGGTGATCTGCCCCAGGGCATCGCGGAGGGCCGAGGTGGTCAGCATGACCGGGAAGCGGGATCCGTCCTTGCGAATGTAGGACCACTCCATCTCGCGGATGATATTGCGGTCCGCGGTGGCGATGAAGGTGCGGAAGCCGGGTTCGACGGTCGCCTTGAGCTCGGCGGAGAGGGCGCGTGCGCGGTCGGCCACCTCGACGGGGTCGTGCCAGAGGGTGGGCTTCTGCCGGTTCACGAGTTCCGCGGCGGAGTAGCCGAGCATTCGCTCCGCGGCCGGATTGAGCATCTGGATCGTGCCGTCGGGCGCGGACGCGACGATGCCGTAGGCGGCGTTGTCGAGGATGCTCCGGAGCCAGCCTGTCATCGTCTGGAGCTGCTGTTCGGCGCGCTTCCGTTCCGTGATGTCGGTGAAGACGGCCATGCGGGCGTCCTGACCGTCGAACTGGATATCGTGG
>JAJXYI010000045.1 GCA_021780625.1 bacterium
CGCTCGATGCCCTGCGTCCCTACAACGAACGGCCGTCCCGCTGGCCGGGGCGGGAGCTGGCAGCGCTCCATCCCGGGTTTCTGGATCCCCTGCTGGCGCAGGCGAAGGCTCTCGATGCGACAGGAACCTGAGCCCCGGATTTTGGCTTGGGTTGGCCCGGGGAATCGGGAACCTTGACGGGGATGCCCGCCGCTACCCTGAAGTCCTGGCTCAAGACGTTTCTGGAAAACCGCGGCCTGTACGTCCGCAAGATTGGAGGGCTCGCGCGCGGCGCCGACCTGTTCATCGACCTTGCTCGGCTCGGATTTTCGACGGACGGGGTGGTATTCGACGTCGGCGCGCACAAGGGCGAGACGGCCGCCTTGTTCAAGGAGGTCTGGCCTTCCGCCACCGTCTTCAGTTTCGAACCGGTGGAGGAAAACCATCGTGCTCTCTCGCGACGGGTTCAGGGGCTGACCGACGTGCGCTGCTTTTACGCGGCGCTGGGCGCATCGGCGGGCACGGCGACCATTCACCTGGGAAACGATTCTCAGACGCATCGCATCGATGGGAATCCCGACGGCGCCGGTGGATCGAGCCGCACTGAATCCGTCGCGGTGACCACGCTCGATGCCATTGTCGCGGCGGAACGCGTGAGCCGGATTCCCCTGCTCAAGATCGACGCGGAAGGGTACGAAATCCCCATCCTCGAGGGGGCGCGCCGGACCTTTGAGGCGGGATTGGTCGACTGGATCTTCGTGGAAGCGACGCTGGACCCCGGGGACATCCTGCACACGCCCCTCGCCACGCTGCAAACGGCACTGGGTGCGCAGGGGTTTCACCTGGTGGCGCTCTACGACCAGGTGATTTGGAACAATCCCCTGAGGATGGCCTACGCGAACGCGTTATTCCGACGGGCGGAGCCCCGCTGAGCGCGCGGCTGGGAAGGGTGCCAGAACGCCTGGGCGATCAGGGCCGGTCGTCGAGGCCCGCCACGTAGAGTTCCTCCACCTTCTTGCGTGCCCACGGGGTTTTGCGCAGGAACTTGAGACTCGATTTGACGCTGGGGTCGTAGTTGAAGCAGCGGATATCGATGAGCCTGCCGAGTTGTTCCCATCCGTGACGGCGGACCAGCTCGGTGACGATGGCTTCGAGGGTGACGCCGTGCAGCGGGTCCTTGGAGGGTTGCGGGGGAGGGGACATGACTCGACACAAACGCCGGCGCGGCGCGCGGCAATCGCGGAGACGCGCGGCGAACTGGAAGTTCGCTTCCGGGGGAGCCTCGGGCAAGATCGCAGGTCACAGCCCGATCATGCGAACCCTGGTGCTCCTCCTGGCCTTTGCCCCGTTGCTTCACGCCAACGCGCTCGATGCGCTGAGGGCGCGGCTGGCCGGGCTCCAGCGTCCGCAGCCGGTCCGGGCGGTTGTCCAATACACCTACTCGAGCCGCCAGGGGGACGGAGCCAGGGTGGAGCGTGGTTCGGCCTCGGCCGTTGCGGAGCTGGGACCGTCGGGGCTCACGCTCTTCTGGGGCCGGGAGGTGCTGGCCCGGGCGACCGCCGAACTGCAGGCGCATGATCGAAATCCGGAAATCCAGACCCCGGTGCGGCACATCCTCCAGGCGCTGGATGCGGGGCGCATCGACGAGTATTTCAACGCGGCGGCGAGCCTCGGACGCCGGCTCGAGGATGCGAGCCTGATGGGCGACGTGGCGGTGACCTTCGAGGGCCGCCCTGCGCGCCTGTTGACGCTCAAACTCGAGCCCCGGCTCAGCGCGCAGGACCGCAAATATGTGAAACAGGCGGACCTCGTGGCGCGGGTGTGGATCGACGGGCAGGGTATTCCGCTTGCGGCGGAGACGGATCTCACGGTGAAGGGGCGCGCGCTGCTGGTCATCACCTTCCAGACGACCGAGCGTGATCGCTACCGGTTCAGGGTGACGGGCGGCAGGCTGCTGGTGGTCCGGCATGAGCGGGACTCGGACGGGTCGGGCGGTGGGGAGCGGGGGCAGCGGTCCAGCGTCACGGAGCTGACCTACGAACCGATGGGAACGCCCCGGCGGGCGCAGTGAGGTCCCGGCGATTTTGTTGGTGCAGCGGGACGGGCGGAATCTAGGCTGCGGCCCGATCCGGCCGGATTCCCGATGAGCCAACCCCTCGTATCGATCATCATTCCCTGTCACAACGCGGAGCCCTGGATCGCGCAGACCCTCGATTCGGCGGTGGGGCAGACGTGGAGGAACCGCGAGATCATCGTGATCGACGACGGGTCGCGCGATCGCAGCCTCGAGATAGCCCGCGCGTATGCGCCGCTGCCTGGCGTGCGGGTGTTCACGCAGGAGAACCGTTCCGCGAGCTCGGCTCGCAATCGCGGCCTGGCCGAGGCACGCGGGGACTACATCCAGTTCCTCGACGCGGATGACCTGCTGCACCCCGAGAAGATCGAGATCCAGATGCGGCGCCTGCTCGAGGCGGGGCCCGGCCACCTCGCGTCGGGCGAGTGGGCGCGCTTCGAGGGCGACCCCGGAGGGGCGGCGTTCGACGAGTATCCGAATCATCGCGACATGGACGGCGTGGAATTCCTGCAGGTCTTCTTCGAGGAGACGGCCATGATGCAGCCCGCCGCATGGCTCGCCCCGCGCGCGCTGCTCGACGCCGCCGGGCCCTGGGACGAACGGATCACGCTCAATGACGACGGCGAATATTTCTCCCGCGTGGTCCTGGCGGCGAAGCGGATCCTCTACTGTCCGGGGGCGCGCGTCTATTACCGCTCGGGCCTGAAGGGCAGCCTCAGCCGGCGAAAGGATTCGCGTTCCCTGGAGTCGCTGTTCCTCGCCAACCGCCTGATCGTGGACCGCCTGCTCGCGGCGGACGGTTCCGAGCGTTCGCGCGCGGCGGCCGCTTACTCGTGGAAATGGGCGGCGTTTGAATTGTATCCGGGCCGGCCCGACCTGTGTCGGGAGGCCGAGCGCGAATGCCGGAGACTGGGAGGAAGCCCGCGTCCGATGCCGGCCGGCCCCGCGTTCCAGCGACTGGCGCGGATGCTGGGGTGGAAGCTCGCGAAACGCCTGCGCGACCGGGTGAATCCAAAGCGCTGATGGACCCCGGCGAACACCTCAAACGCGAGACCGGCCGACCGCGGGCCCGTAGGGGCGGCACCCACCGCGTACTGATCGTCACGAATGGTCACCCCAGCCGCAATCCGCGTCCGGTGAAGGAAGCGTTCGCCCTGGCCGAGGCAGGCTTTGACGTCACGCTTCTGCACGTTGCAAACCACCGCCCGAGCGTGCCGCTCGACCGTGCGCTGCTCGCAGGAGCGCAGTTCCAAGTCGCAAGTGTGGATCTGCTTTCCGGTTCACCATCGAGGGTGTTTCTCGTTCGCGCGCGGACTGCGTTGGCCAGGAGGCTCAACCGGTTCGGCGCAAGTCGCATCGAAGCGCTCGGGCCGGCTCCGGAGCTGCTCGCAAAGGCGAGGCGGATACCGGCCGATCTCACGATCGTGCACAACGAGATTTCGCATTGGGTGGGGCTCCGGCTGATGCGGGATGGACGGCGGGTGTCCGCGGACATCGAGGACTGGCATTCAGAGGACCTTCTGCCCGCGGCGCGGAGAGAGCGGCCGCTCCCGACGCTGCGTGCGCTGGAGCGGACGTTGCTCCACTCCGCCGTGTACGTCACCACGACCTCAGAGGCGCTCGCGGAGGCGCTCCACGCGACGTACGGTGGGGCGCGCCCGTCGGCGATCATGAACGCATTTCCGCTGCAGCCACCGCCCGAGGCTCGCCTGGCTGGGATGATTCCCCGTTTTTTCTGGTTTTCCCAGACCATCGGGCCGGGCCGGGGCCTTGAGGCCTTTATCGCGGCGTGGGCGTTGTGCTCGCAGCACAGCCGGCTGGTGCTCCTTGGCGATGTGAACGAGGCTTATCGCAACCGGCTGGTGGCCCTGGCAACACCCGCGCGCGCGGCGGACCTCGAGTTTCTGCCGATCGTGCCGGCGTCGGAGTTGCCGGGCGTGATCGCGAGGCACGATGTTGGACTGGCGCTTGAAGACGCTTCGATTCCGAATCGGGATCTGACAGTCACGAATAAGATTCTCCAATATCTGAATGCGGGGCTCGCCGTGGTGGCGAGTCCGACTGCGGGTCAACGCGAGGTACTGGCGCATGCACCGGAGGCGGGTATTGTGGCGGATTTCGGCGACCCGCGCCGGATGGCGGTCGAACTGGATGATTTCGTCGCGGATCGAGTCCGGCTCGAGGCTCGCCGCCGTGCGGCCCGAGGCCTGGCAGAGGCGCGCTATTGCTGGGAGCGGGAAGCGCCGAAACTCGTGGCTCTGGTGCGTTCCGCGCTGATCCGGAGCCCGGATGGTGGAAGCTAGATCGCGGGCATCCGGATCCAGCGGGCACCTCCGCGCGGGCTCTTCACGACAGCTTCGATGAAGGCCATGCCGGCGACCCCGTCGTCGATCGTGGGCACGTCGAGATCGCGTGGAAGCGGTTTGCCGGCCGCGAGCGCGCGGATGCCGCGGAACGCCTCAAGGTACAGGTTTGCGAAGGCTTCGAGGTATCCCTCCGGATGTCCGGCGGGTATGCGCGCCGCGGCGCGGGCCTGCGGACAGAGGTAGGCATTGCCCCGGCGCTGCAGCTCGCGGGGGCGGTCGGCACGGAGGACGACGAGCTCGTCGGGCCGCTCCTGGCGCCACGCGAGCGAGGCGCGCGTGCCGTAGACCCGTAGGGACAGTGCGTTTTCCTCGCCCAGGCAGACCTGCGAGGCGTGCAGGATTCCACGGGCGCCTCCCCGGTAGCGCAGGAGCACGCTGCCGTCGTCGTCGAGCCGGCGCCCTTTCACGAAGGTGGTGAGGTCCGCGCACAACGAATCAAGCTGGAGACCGGTGACGTAGCGCGCGAGGTGTTCGGCGTGCGTGCCGATGTCGCCCATGCAGCCCGCGGCTCCGCTGCGGCGCGGATCGGTCCTCCAGGCGGCCTGCTTCTGGCCGGCGCGTTCGAGCGCCGAGCTGAGCCAGCCCTGCGGATAGTCGACGACTATCTTGCGGATCTCGCCCAGCTCGCCGGATTGCACGAGGTGGCGCGCCTGGCGGATCATCGCGTGGCCCGAGTAGTTGTGAGTCAGCACGAGCAGCCGGCCCGTGCTGCGCACGACCTGGCGTAGCCGGCGCGCTTGCGGAAGGTCGAAGGTGGCGGGCTTGTCGAGAATCACATGAAAGCCGGATTCCAGGAAGAGTTTTGCCGGGGCGTAGTGCTCGTGGTTGGGCGTGACGATCACCACGAAATCGAGGCGATCGCCTCCGGATCGGCCGCGTTCGGCCGCGGCCATCGTCCGGTAATCCGGATACACGCGGGCGGGATCGACGAGGAGGTCGGCGCCCGAGGCGCGGGAGCGGGCCGGGGTGCTGGAGAAGGCGCCGGCGACCAGCTCCGCCTGGCCGTCCATCGCGGCCGCGATGCGGTGGACCGCGCCGATGAAGGCGCCACGCCCGCCGCCGATCATTCCGTAGCGAAGTTTTCGTTTCATCCAAAGTTCGGCGATTGAATGGAACAGAAGGCAACGAAGGGAACGAAGAACAAACCGCCTATCACAGAATTGAGAGAGTTGACTGATTCAACGTTTGAGGGAGTCGATTCTGGCTCGGTCTTCGAGCGGGCGTTCAGTCGATGCGGAACAGGTAGTCGTAGGCGTCCTTGTCGGACTCGTCGTAGCGACGGCGGGGAAAGGCGTCGATCGGCTCGAGCCGGTCGAATTCCCCGGCGGGAGACTTCATGATCCTGTGTATCCTGTAACCCAATTCACGCAGGAGTCCCTCGAGGCGGCTGAGCCGGGCGTCGTGCGCCATGAGGTCCGCGTGCGCGTCGGCGTCGAGCACCTCGCACAGCACGGGCGGCCTTTGCTCGGCCAGGGTGCGTCGCATTCCCGCGAGCACCTCGGTTTCGTAGCCCTCGACATCGATCTTGCACAACAGGATGCGTCCGGAATCGAGGTCCTGCGCCACGTCGTCGAAGACGTGGCAGCTC
>JAJXYI010000101.1 GCA_021780625.1 bacterium
CTTCAAGGTCGACAAGGCCAAGGCAGCCCTGCACGGGATCACCGAGGCCACCATCGCCCGGACGATCCAGATGGCGGTCCAGGGGTATCCGGTGACGCTGCTGCACTCCCCCGAGGAGCGTGAGGACGTGAACATCGTGCTCGAGCTTCCCCGCGCGCTCCGTTCGCGGCCCGAAGACCTGCTCAACCTCGAGGTGCGCTCCGACATGAATCCGCAGGCGCCGCTCGTCCCGCTGCGCGAGCTCGTCACGATCAAGCACACCGAGAGCGAGCCCTACATCTACCACAAGAACCTCCAGAGCGTGGTCTATGTCACGGGCGACGTCGCCGGCGTGATCGAGAGTCCGGTTTACGCGATCCTCAAGATGAACAAGGCCCTCGAAAAGCTCGACGGCCGCAACTTCGGCGGGACCGCGCACCACGTGGCGATCTACAACGCCACGATGCCCGGCAGCGAGCTGCAGCCCGCGATCAAGTGGACGGCGAGTGGCAGGTCACCATCGAGGTCTTCCGAGACCTGGGCCTGGCCTTCGGCGCCGTGCTGATCCTGATCTACATGCTCATGGTCGGCTGGTTCAAAAACTACTCCACGCCGCTGATCGTGATGACCGTCATTCCGTTCTCGCTGATCGGCATCCTGCCGGCGCATGGACTGCTCGGTGCGTTTTTCACGGCGACCTCGATGATCGGCTTCATGGCCGGCGCGGGCATCGTCGTGCGCAATTCGATCATCCTGGTCGACTTCATCGAACTGCGCCTGAGCCACGGGCGTTCGCTGCGCGACGCGTGCATCGAGTCCGGGGCGGTGCGCTTCCGGCCGATGATGCTCACCGCGCTCGCCGTCGTCGTGGGTGGCCTGGTCATCCTGGCAGACCCCATCTTCCAGGGGCTCGCGATCTCGCTGCTGTTCGGGGCGATTGCCTCGCTGCTGATCAGTCCGATCGCGGTGCCGCTGATCTACTACATGACCCACCGTGCCTCGCACGAAAAGAAGGCGGCGGAGGGCAAGACCCATTGATCGAAACTTCATGAACCTGCTCAAGACACTCTTCAAATCCCTGTTCGACACGGGCCCTGCGGTGCGCCGCGTGGCCCCCGCCGAGGCGGCGCAGCTTGTCGCCGAGGGCAAGGCGGCGCTGGTGGACGTGCGCGAGCCGTCCGAGTGGGCCGGTGGCGTCGCTGCCCCGGCGCAGCTGCTCGCGGGGAGCGATTTCTACAACGGGCGCAAGCAGTGGACGCCGTTCCTCAGGCGCGCCGGCCAGTCGGAGGTCATCCTCTACTGCCTGTCCGGAGCCCGTTCGGGCCGGCTCGCCCGCCAGCTGGCGCGCGAGGGATTCAAAGTCGCCAACATGGGCGGCGTGCACGGCTGGTCGCGCGCCGGGCTTCCCATGCGGAAGGTCAAATCGCGGGGCTGAGCGCACCTCCGCAACACACCTTGGGTTCGGGTAATATGCGCTTCCCCCGGACGCCGCATACTTGGCCGCGGCGTTCGGGGGGAGCTTTCCCCCCGATCCCCTGTCATTTCCCGCCTCCGCCGCGATGAACGCAAATGCCGCGATTGAACCACAGAGACACAGAGAACACAGAACCTGAATTCGAGGTGAAGAGCGAAAATCCCATTCAATCCGGAGTTGGAAATATCTGGATACAAGAATTTCCCATGACTGTCTGCATCCCTGTCCCCGGCTTTTCCGCGGTTCAAATCCAACTGCGTTCTTTGGCATGAACGCTGTCACCAAAATCAGGATATGCCGGCGCCTCCGGCCCGGCGCATGCTCATCGGCGGACGCCTCCATTTTATGAAAACTGCCAACGTCGACTTCGAACAGGATGTCATCGCCCGCAGCGAGCGCGTGCCCGTGCTCGTGGATTTCTGGGCGCCGTGGTGCGGGCCCTGCAAGATGCTCGGACCGATCGTCGAGAAGCTGTCCCGCGAGGCGGGCGGCGCCTGGGAGCTGGTGAAGCTCAACACCGACGAGCAGCCGGACCTTGCGGAGCAGTTCGGCATCCGCGGCATCCCCAACCTGAAGCTCTTCCACCGCGGGCAGGTCATCGCCGAGATGGCGGGCGCGCTGCCCGAGCCCCAGCTTCGCGCGTGGATCGCGCAGCATCTTCCGACGCCCAAGCGCGATGCGATGGCGAGAGCCCGCGAATTGCTCCGGACCGGCCGCGCTGCCGAGGCGCATGCCATCCTGGCGCCGCTCGCCGCCGCGGACCGTTCCGACGAGGAGCTAGTCGCGCTCGCCGCCCGCGCCCGCGTCTTCTCGGCACCGTCCGAGGCGCTCGCCCTCGTCGGCGAGGAGCCCGGCTCCGGTCCCTGGGAGGAGCAGAAGGAGCTCGTCCGCGCGCTGGCCCGGGTTTTTGTCACGGCGGAACAGGGTGGGGCCTCGCTTCCCTCCTCGCCCCTCAAGGCGCGCTACCTGGCGGCTCTCGCCGACCTGCGCGCCGAGCGTTTTCCGAAAGCCTTCGAGGGCCTGATCGCGGTGCTCGAGGAGAAACCCGGCTTCGATTCGGGTCACGCGAAGACCGCCTGCCTGGCCGCCTTCCGTCACCTCGGCATGCGCCACCCGGTCACCGAAGCGTACCTCAGCGCCTTCAGCCGGGCCACCAACGTGTGAGGCGCCGGATTGCATCCCGCGTCGTTTTGCTCTTCTTCAACCATTCCGCGCCATGAGCCAATCCCCCCGATTCTTCACTCCTCCCTCCCAAGTCCGCCGCGTCGCGCCCTCGGAGGCCGCCGAGCTCGTAAGCTCGGGCAAGGCCGTCCTGGTCGACGTCCGCCATCCCGACGAATGGGTGGACACCGGCGTGGCCGAGCCCGCGCTGCTGATCTCGCTCCGCGATCTCGGCGGTCCCGCGGGACGGGAGCTCGTGGACCAGCATCGCGACAAGGAGATCATTTTCTACTGCCTGTCCGGCGCTCGTTCGGAGCGTGCGGCCGAGTTCTTCGGCCAGATGGGCATGCGCACCGCCAACGCCGGCGGCATCGGCGAGTGGGTCGAGGCGGGCCTTCCCCTGCGCGCGGTCTGAGGCAGCGCGGGCCGGCGCATGGGGCTCGCACCAGGGCGCCCTGGCTGTCATGGGTGGAGTCCGGCCTCCGGGGGGTGTTCAACTGAATGAGTGAGGTTTGAACTGCCCCTCTGGGGGGGCGTCTTATTCCAGACCTTTTCCCCATGAAATTCGGTTATTTCGACGATGGCGCGAAGGAGTACGTGATCACACGGCCGGATACGCCCCGGCCATGGTCCAACTACCTCGGCTCCACGGAGTACGGCGCCATCATCACGAATCATGCGGGTGGATACTCGTTCTACCGCTCGGGGGCCACGGGACGTTTTCTGCGGATGCGCTTCAACAGCATCCCGATGGACCAGCCGGGCAGGCTTTTTTACCTGCGCGACAAGGCCAGCGGCGATTTCTGGTCCGCCTCCTGGCAGCCCGTCGGCAAGCCGCTCGACCGCTACCAGTCCGTCTGCCGCCACGGCACCGCCTACACGGTGATCGAGAGCGCCTACGAGGGCATCGCCACCGAGGCGACCTACTTCGTGCCGCTCGGCCAGACCTTCGAATACTGGCGCCTGCGCGTCACGAACCGCTCCGACCGCCAGCGCGATCTTTCCGTCTTCACCTACTGCGAGTTCGCCAACCTCTGGAACACGTTCCAGGACCTCGTGAACCTGCAGTACTCGCAGTTCATCACGCGCGTGTTTCGCGAGGACAACCTCCTCGGGGTCGTCTGCAACCCGAACTTCGATTTCGACGGCAAGGACCTGACTGGCTGCAACCGCTCGTGGATTGCGCTGAGCGGCGCGCTGGTGACGGGCGTCGAGACGGTGCGCGAGCGCTTCCTCGGGACCTACGGCGGCTACCAGGCCCCCGACGTGGTGGCGCGGGGCGCGTGCTCCAATTACCTCGCCCAGGGTGACAACGCCTGCGGCGGCATCCAGGCCGACCTCTCACTCGCGCCGGGCGAGACGCGCGAGATCATCGTCCAGCTCGGCCTCGGCACGATCGAGTCGCACGGCCGTCGCACGGTCGCGGAGTTTTCCAGCCCCGCCCGCTGCGAGGAGGAACTGCGCCGGCTGAAGGCCGCCTGGCACGCGCCGCTCGCCTCGCTTCAGGTGCAGACGCCCGACGGGGACTTCGATCACATGGTGAACACCTGGAACGCGTACAACGCGCTCATCACCTACTCGTGGTCCCGCTCCGCCTCGCTGATCTACAACGGCGAGCGCGACGGCCTCGGTTTCCGCGACACCGTGCAGGACATGCTCGGGGCCATCCCGCTCCTGCGCGAGGGCGTGAAGCCGCGGCTCGAGCTGATGCTCACCGGCCAGCTCGCCAACGGCGGCGCGATCCCGGTCATCAAGCCCTTCTCCCACAAACCCGGCCACGAGGCTCCTCCGCCGGACGAGGAGTACCGCTCCGACGACTGCCTGTGGTTCTTCAACGCCGTGCCCGCGTACGTGGCGGAGACCGGCGACGCCGGGTTCTACGATCGCGTGCTCCCGTACGCGGACCGGGGCGAGGCGACCGTATTGGGACACCTGCGACGCGCGCTGGAGTTCAACCTCGAGCGCACGGGCCGCAACGGCCTGCCCTGCGGCCTCGCGGCCGACTGGAACGACTGCATCCGCCTGGGCTACCGCGGCGAGAGCGTGTTCGTCGCCTTCCAGGTCCGCCTCGGCCTCGACGTGTACGCGGGCATCGCCGACCGCATGGGCCGGACGGCCGAGGCCGCGTGGGCCCGCGCCGAACTCGCGAAGCTCGACGCAAAGATCCAGAAGGTTTGCTGGGACGGGGAGTGGTTCATCTGGGCGATCGGCCAGGACGGCACGGTTTACGGAACGAAGGATTTTCCCGAGGGCCAGGTGTACATGAACACCCAGGTCTGGGCCGTCATGAGCGGCGCGGCCACGCCGCATCAGGCGAAGACCGCCCTGCGCACGATGAAGGACCGGCTCGCCACGCCGTACGGCGTGATGCTGTGCGCGCCGCCGTTCATCAAGGCGGACCCCGAGATCATGAAGGCCACGCTGTTCAACGCGGGCATCAAGGAGAACGCCGGCATCTTCTCGCACACGCAGAGCTGGGGCGTCATCGCCGAGGTCATGCAGGGCGACGGCGACCAGGCCTACGACTACTACCGGGCGTTCATGCCCTCCGCCTACAACGACCGCGCCGAGCTTCGCCAGGTGGAGCCCTACGTGCACTGCCAGACGACGTATTCACGTTTCAACTCCAACGAGGGCGTGTCGCGGGTCCCCTGGCTCTCGGGCACCGCCTCGTGGAGCTTTTACAGCGCCACGCACTGGATCCTCGGCGTCCGCCCCGAGATCGAGGGCCTTCGGGTCGATCCCTGCATCCCGAAGTCGTGGCCCGGCTTTTCCATGCGCCGCCTCTTCCGCGGGCGCAACCTTACCATCGAGGTCCGCAATCCGAACCGCCTCTGCCGCGGTGTCCCCCGCCTGTCGATCGACGGCCGCGTCGTCGACGGCTGCGTGGCCCCGGTCGACCTGCTCAAGGACGGATCGCACATCGTCGCAATCCTCGGCTGACCGCCCACCTTCACTTTCCCCCGTCTGTAATTCCCCCGTCCACCATCCACCTGAGGGATCCGCAAGGATCCCCTGTTCAAATCCGACTCCCCTAAACACAAATGAGCCAATACGGTTATTTCGACGACGCCAACCGCGAGTTCGTGATCACTCGCCCCGACACTCCACTTCCGTGGCTGAACATGCTCGGGCAGGACGAATTCTTCGGCCTCTGCACGCAGACGGCCGGCGGGTATTCATTCTGGAAGGACGCGCGTCTGCGCCGCATCACGCGGTATCGCTACAACAACAACCCGATGGATAACGACGGCCGCTTCCTGTACGTGAAGCAGGGCGAGTCCATCTGGAATCCCGGCTGGAAGCCGGTGCGTGCGGAGCTCGACTCCTACGAGTGCCGCC
>JAJXYI010000227.1 GCA_021780625.1 bacterium
TGGCGTTGCGCAGCTCCTGCGAATCGGTGTTGAACGTCGTGTGCATCACGCCGCCGCGGTATTCGAGCGAGACGGACAGCTGTTCGCCCGTGTGGAAGCTCACCGTGAAATTCACCGTCTGGTTCGCACGTGCCTGGATGTGCTCGCTGACATCGCGCACCACCTCGAGCGTCCGCGAGACCGTGCCAGCTGTGTCGCCAGTCAAGGCACGCGCTGCCGTCTGTACGGGCGCCGAATGCACTGGCTGCGATGAAGACAGGTCCGGCGACGGGGACGCCGTGTGCGCGGTATCGTGAATCGGTTGGCGGGAGGGTGTCATCGCGTCAAAGGAAGTAGCACCGTCGATGCCATCGATCGTTTTGCCAGGCTTTTGTCCCTTTTCTACAATGACTTGCCCGTCTTTTTTTAAGGACTCCCCTCCCGAACCTCCCCCATCCTGGCGGTATCCGGCCCGAGGCAGGGAAGAAATTGCCGAGCCTGCCGAGCCACTCGCCGGCACGACGCCGCCCGTGCCGGAGTTTCGTACGGGGGTCGGCCTGGCTTCCGCAACGACGGCTGTAGCCTGACTGCCTGCTGCCGCAGCCGACATCGCTACTGTGACCTCGGGCTGTACGGACTGCGGAGCAGTCTGGGGAACGTCGGACGATGGCGTCGCCGCCGGAGCGGGAATAGCCGGGGCCGGCCTTGGGCTGGGCGTCGGCACGCTCGTCTGAACCGTGGCCCTCGAGTCTCCAGCTGCGACCACGCTGCCAGGTGCATCCGTGGAGGGTACACGCGTCGCGGCCACGGCGCTCACGGCCTTGGCCGAAGTGACCGGTACGTCGGCCTCTGCGACCGGAGATGAGGGCGTCGACGGGCCGGTCTTTGGCGCATCGACAGCCAATCCCTTTGACGTAAGCAGCCGCGCAACCGAGCGAACCAGGTCGGGATCGCCCGACAGGTTCTGGATCGAACCGAGTTGGCTCTGCGCGTTCGGAGCGGCGCCTGTCGTATCCGTTGGAGTCTGGATCAAAGTCACACCCGGCGGGATGATCGTGCCCGCAGGACTGGGAACCGTGGTTCCGGCCAGCGCCGCCGTCGCAACCGCCGGCTGCGCGCCGGAAGTCGACGTTGCAAGCGCTGGCGCACCATCGGCCGCCTGCGGAACGTTCGCGGCTGCGGGAGCGGGAGTCCGCTTTGACGCGGCCATCAGGTTTGGAAGGGGCGCGGTCGGGCGCGTCGACTGCGTCAGGCCTACCACCATCGGGGTGACAGATGTGACAGCCTGAGGCAGGGACTCATTCGACCCGGCCTGCCGTTGCACGGGGTCCGTCCCCGCGTCGGCCGACGGCAGCCCAACCGTTGGCACCACCTGACCGACGACCGGCCCCATGGGCTGGCGAACCGGCGCGGATGTAGGGGATGACCCGATACCGCGAGCATCCGAGCGTGGGGCTGGCAGCGAAAATGCCGCGCCTTGAAGGTTGCCCCCGGAAATCGGCGCCGAAGACGAGGCAATGGTGACACGAGGGGCGATTCCTGCAGGCGCACCGGATGCACCGCCTGCGGGCGCAGCTTCGCCAGTCGCGGGCTCGGGCTCCGAAGCAGTCGGCGCCGCCGGGGCCGGGGGAAAATTCACGACGGCCACGGGAAGGCCCATGGCGGCGACTTGTGCGACCAAGGCGGGTGAAGGGTCGGACGACTTTCCGAGCGGCGCGCCGCATGTCTTCTCACGCGCTCCGGCTACAGCGGTTCCGCTCACGTTTCGGCCTGCCGTCTGGGCGGATGTGGCTGGAGTTGCAGCGGCATCGACGGTCAGATCACTGCCGGCGACTGGAGTCAGATCCGGGTTCGGCACCAGGCGACCGACCGAGGTGGGTTGAGCACCAGGAGCCGGGGACACGGAACGCGCACCCGTCACAGGAGCTTCTGCCTGCGCCGCCACGTCAATCATCGATTCAGACAACACTGCAGCTTTCCCCTGAGCGCCAGCGGTCGGAGCGACAAGTGCATCCAACGGGACGATCCCTGCCGTCGGTGGCGTCGTTGCCGATGCCCCGGCCGCGGCAGGTTCATTTGAGACGGCGGCGCGGACAATGGAAATTACGCCAGTCCCCGTGCGCGTTCCCGCCGCTTGGTTGTTGAGCAGATCTGAAAAGGCATTGCCCGACGTGTCGGCGGGAATCGTTGATTGATCCCCCGACAGGCCGAGTGCGGCAGACTCCGGCCCGGCCAGGGTGGCTGCGGGCTGCGGAGTGATAAACGGAAGTGAAACGGGCATTGGAAAGGAGTCCGTCCATCCGTGGAGCAATCAGGTCCGTCTCCTCCCTGAGACGGATTTGCCGGTGGGGTTCGCCGCCGGCAGCGCTGCGTTCAGGGCGTCGTGGGAGGCTTGGCCACCCTGATGAGCCGGAGCTGGTCGGTGATCGACGCGGCTCGTCTTGCGAGATTCGGGTCGGCAACGGACTCGCGGCTCATCTCCTCGAAGATCGCGCCGACGGCATCCGGCTTCATGAGCGACATCAACTTCACCACCGTCCGATCGTTGAGGTCGCGGAAGATGGCGACGGCCGCCTGCGGGGATAGTCCGGCATAAGTCTGCGCGAGTTTCTTCAGGTTGGCCTGCTCGCCGAGACCGACCTCAACCAAACGCTGGTCGATCATGTCCCGCATCGCCTCGATCTGTTTGCGGGTCTTGGCCAGTTCCTGGGACTCGAGATTCAGGCGCGCCTCCCGCTGATCGAGTTCGTCCTCGCGCTTTTTGACGTCGGCGCGTTCCGATCGGAGATCCGAGGCGAGGTTCTCTATCTCAACCGTCCAAAAATCCCAGGGCTTCTGAGGCTTCTTCGCCGCTTCGGCGGCTGCGCGCCGGGCGGCGATGACGTCCGCATAATGGGCGGCCGCCTTCCAGACCACGAAGACGGTGGTGCCGCTGCCTAGCAGGAGGCCGAGGAGAACGAGCAGGAGGGTTTTGGCGAATCGACTCATGACGTGAGCAGCTGGACGCGGCCGGCGGTGGCGTTGGTGCGGTCGTCGAGAAGCGCCTGTTCCTCGCGATCGGATTCGAGGCGGTGCTCCATGCGCGCCTTCGACTCTAGGTTGTCGATCATCCGCACATCCTTGCGCGCGGCGATCCAGCCCTCGCGGGCCTTTGCGAGTGTCCGTTGGGCCAGCGTGAGCCCCTCGGTCGCGCGTTTCACGCGTTCGCGCTGCACCTGAAACTCGTAGAGAAATGAAATCTGTTCCGCCGGCAGGAAGGTTCCGCTCCGTTTTGCCGCCACGACCCGCTCCAGTTCCGCGAGCTCGTCGCGTGCCGCGGTCAGGGCCGCCTGGGCAGCGGCCTCGGCGCGAACCGCCTCGCCGAACACCTCGCGCGCGCGGAGTTCGCGAATGTGCCGCACGGTCTGGACGGATTTGAGGGTGAAGCGAAACTTCTTCATGTGCCGACGATTTTTGCGAGCGACTCGAAGGTCTGCTTTCGGGGAATCCGCTCGAAGACGCCTTGACGAAGGAAATTCCGAAGCGGGGTATTCAGCGCAACGGCCTGATCCAGGGCCGCATTCCCGCCCTTTTGGTAGGCTCCGATCGTGATCAGGTCCTCATTCTTTCGATACAACGCGAGATGTTCGCGCGCGCGCCCGGCGAGGTCCACCTCCTGGGGTGTGCAGATGTCGCGCACCAGTCGGCTCACGCTCTCGAGCACGTCGATCGCGGGGTAGTGATTCTGATGCGCCAGGGCGCGGGAAAGCACGATGTGCCCGTCGAGTATGCCGCGCACCGCGTCGGCGACGGGCTCGTTCATGTCGTCGCCCTCGACCAGCACCGTGTACAGCGCCGTGATCGCCCCGGACTCGCCCGCACCCGAGCGCTCGAGCAGCCGGGGAAGCATCGCAAAGACACTGGGCGTGTAGCCGCGCGTCGCCGGGGGCTCGCCGGTGGCCAGGCCGATTTCGCGCTGCGCCATCGCAAAGCGGGTGACGGAATCCATCAACAGGAGGACATTCTTGCCGGCGTCGCGGTAAGCCTCGGCCAGTGCGGTCGCAGTGAAGGCGGCCCGCAGGCGCAGCGGCGCAGGCGTGTCGCTCGTGGCCACGACCACCACGGAGCGGGACAGCCCCTCCTCGCCCAGGTCTTTCTCGAGAAATTCGCGGACCTCGCGACCGCGCTCGCCGACCAGCCCCACGACCACCACGTCCGCCTCGGCGTCGCGGGCGATCATGCCTAGCAGGGTGGACTTTCCGACGCCGGAACCGGCGAACAGGCCGAGACGCTGGCCGCGGCCGAACGGCACGAACGCGTCGATCGCGCGCACGCCCGTCGCAAAGACGTTCTTGATCCGCTGGCGGCGGAGCGGGTGCGGAGGCATGGCCGACTGGGCGTCCGCACGTTGGACCGCCAGCAGACCCGCCGCATCGAGCGGCCTTCCAAGCGCATCGAGCACACGGCCCAGCAAGTGCTCGTCCGCGACCGGCAGCGGAGGACGATCGGACGCCGCGACCTCGCAGCCCGGATGGAGGCCCACGGTGTCGCCGAGCGGCATCAGAAGCACCCGTTCGCCGCGAAAGCCGACGACTTCGGCCATGACCGAGAGATCCTGCCGCTCGGACGAGATTCGGCACAGCTCTCCGAGGCCCACGTTCGGGCCTTCGGATTCAATGATCAGACCCGTGATGCCCACGACGCGTCCGAGGCGCCGCGCCGGAGCGACCGCCCGCACCTGGGAGCGGAGCGCCTCGAGCATCGGAATGACATCAGCCTGGGGCATGGGTGAAAAAATGGGATCAGGAGGCCCGCACGAGTTCGTGTTCGATGGTCTCGAGCTTTGCGCTGAGCCGGGCGTCGGTCAGACCGAAACGACTGCGAACCTGGCAATCGCCGGGGCCGAGCGCCGCGTCGGACCGTATCTTGAGCCCTGGATACCGCGAGGATAGGTCGGGCATGTGCCTGACCAGCAACTCGGCGTCGCGGGCTGACACGATGAGCTCGAGGTTCTCGCGTTCGGGGAAGAGCTGTTCGAGGGCCTCGGCGCACAGCAGGGCCACGACCTCCGAGGGGGGCTCGAAGCCGGCCAGAAGTCGGCGCGCGATGTCCATTGCAAGCGCGGGCAGCCCAGCCCGGAGCTGCTCGATCATCGCGGTGTCCATGTGCGGCAGGTTCTTCAGCAGCCCGTCCTGGAGCTGATGCACCTCGTTGCGAAACTCGACCAGCTGGCTGTCCGCGAAGGCGCGGGCCGCGTCGTACCCCTCGCGGTATCCCGCGGCGCGGGCAGCGGCGATGTCGGCCTCCGTGTATTCCTTCGCGGCGCGGCCAGGTATCACGGCGCCGGAAAGCGGACGGTCGAAGACGATGAGGCGGTGCTGGGTTCCCATGGCGTTCGGGGACGCGGATTAGGCGACCACGGCGTCCTCCGAGTTGTCGAGGCTCACCGAGCCCTCCTCCTCCAGACGGCGCACAACCTGGATGATCGTATCCTGGGCCGATTCGACGTCTTTGAGGCGGACTGGTCCGAGCATCGAAATTTCGTCGCGCAGGCTCTCCGCCGCGCGTTTCGAGATGGACGCGTAGATCTTGTCCTTCAGGGCCTCGCTGGCGGACTTCATGGCCACCGCCAGGTCCGCCGAGTCCACCTCGCGCAGCACGCGCTGCAGATCCGCGGCCTGGAGGCGCTGCAGGTCGTCGAAGCTGAACATCTTCCTTCGGATCGCCGCGCCGAGCTGGGCATTGCGTTCCTCCAGGCGGGCGAGCAGGCCCTTCGACATCTCCTTGTCGATGCCGTTGAGCAGCGAAGCCACCGCACGAACGCCACCGCTGTGATGGAAGGTGGGCCGCACCTTCGTGTCGAAATGCTTGCCCAGGCTGCGGACGATCTTGGCCACTAGATCCAGCGAGGTGCTTTCGATTGATCCGAGCCGCTCGATCACGTCTTCGCGTACGTCAGGCGAGAGCATGGTGAAGATTTCGCCG
>JAJXYI010000107.1 GCA_021780625.1 bacterium
CCTGGTTGAATGAAAGATTAACAGGCCCTTTTGGATTCCAGCCAAGCGACCGCAAACATTAAGGTTTGACCCCTTGGAATCGGACCCCATGGAATCGGCCACCAAGCTCTCAATTTTGCGGACAATGTAAGCGGCTTCCTCGGCGGGTTCGTTGAAGACGAGGGCAGATCTTCAGGGGACAGGCGGAAAAATCGGCGCAGGTTTCTCGGCTTTGGCTGTCATGTCCAGAGAATAGAGATTAAGTCGGTTGATAATGAATAGCTTGCGGAGTCAAATTGAAGGCATTGCGGCAGGCTTGATGCCTCAGGAAATGGAGCGGAGGCGGAAATTTTTTTAGACGGGCCATAAGATAATATTTATCAGTGAATTAAATTTAGTCATGGTGTGCCGGAGGTGGGTCTGGGAGGGCTGGGCACGGAACTCTGCAAATCATCGGCAAGACTAACCCGCCGCACACAACCCTCGTGGGCCGGAAGATCCGGCTCACCCGATCAGAAACCACCGACGAAACCCGAATGACCATGAAAACCTATCGATCCCTCGCCGTCGCGGCCGGCGTCTGCGTTCTGCTGCCGCTCTCCCTCCATGCCCAGGCCATTCACGCCGCAACCGATGCGGTTGAAGCTGCGGATGCGGCTGAAGCCGCCCAGGCTGCAGCTCACGCGTCCGCTGCCGCCAGCGCCGCAGTCAACGCCACGAATGCGGCGAATGCCGCCAGTGCCGCGGTGAATGCCTCGCACGCCGCCGATGATGCGACGACAGCCGCTGCGACGGCTGCCAACGCCTCACACGCCGCAGCTGTCGCGGCCCATGCGGCTGAATCCGCTGACGCGGCCGAAGCCGCGGAGTCTGCGGAATCCGCCGAAGCGGTGCGGGCGAGCGTCGCTGGACTGCCTCATGCGGCCGTTGCGGCCAACGTCAATGCGCAGCAGGCCCTGGCCAAGGAGGCCGATGCGGATGAAGCGTCGGCCTCCAGCTCTGCCAAGGCCGAAGCCGAAGCCAATGAGCACACCGCCGCGGAAGCCGCGAAGGCTGCCGAGACTTCCGGCGACAAGGCGGCCGCGGATACCGACGCCGACTCTTCCGCCGACACGTCGGCGAATGTGAAGTCCTCCTCGGATGTCCAGGCGTCCAATCCGAACTCGAAGAAGGACATCAAGAGTGATGACAGGGTGAACGTGACGGGCCAGGCCCGTGCGACGGCGGTCGCCAATTCTCACGCCGAGAAGGGCACCACTGAGGCCTCGGAAAACGAAAGTGCGAAGGTGGACGGCCGCTGAGCCGCATCCGACCTGAGACCATCCCTGGGGACGCGAGCAGTTTCATGCCCGCGTCTCCGTACATCCACTTTTCTCCAAGACTTCAATGTATTCCAAATCCCTCGCATGTGTCCTGCTGTCTCTCTCGACCGTCACCGCCGGCTTTGCCCAGAGCAAACCCCTACCGGCCCCGGCCGAGACCATCAAGCTCGACACCAGCCTTGTGTTTGCACGCGGCAATTATGGCCTGCCGACCAACACCGACGTGACGATTGCGCTCGTCAACCCGACCTACAAATCGGGCGACTGGCGGGTGCAGGCGTCCATTCCGTTCGTTCACATCAGCGGCCCCGCCACGGTTGTCGGAAGCACGGGAGGAGTGTACGTGAATCACTCGGCCTCGGGCTTGGGTGACGCCTCGCTGGCCGTCTTCCGAAAACTGGACTACGATTTGCAGGGCTGGACCTCGAGCGTGGGTGCGAAAGTGAAGTTTCCCACCGCGGACCAGAACAAGGGTCTTGGGACCGGCCAGACCGACGAGTCGGTCGAGGTCGACGTGCTCCGCCCTGGTGGTCCTGCCACACCGTTTGCCAACCTCGGTTATCAGCATCTCGGAAGCAGCGCCGCCTATCCGATGGAGAGTGGATTCTATGCGACCGCGGGATTTGCCGCGCCCATCGTGGCGGGCACCACCGGAGGCCTTGCGGCCAACTGGCGCCAGCGCACGGTCCGTGGCGGCAAGGAGGGCGTGGAGCTCATGGCCTTCGCCCAGCATGATCTGAACGGTGCGAACCACGTACAGGCGTTCGTGATGCACGGGTTCACCGACGCCAGCCCGACGCTGACGGTCGGACTGACCTACGGGCACACGTTTTGAGTGAACACAGGAAGCGGCGCCGCCGATGGCGCCGCCTGCCTGTGGGGCGCGACAGCGGCTCACGCCCCCACTTCACGGTCCGGCGCCCTGCGGGTCGCCGGACCGCAGGGGTCAAACCTTAATATTTGTGATCGACTGAGAACGGAGGCTTGGGCAGAAGGGAAGGACGATGGCGAGAAAACTGAGAATGGAATACCCTGGGGCGCTGTACCATGTGTATAGCCGGGGAAACTACCGGGACTACGTGTTTCGCGAGGAGGGAGCGCGGAAGGCGTTCCTGACCTGTCTGGAGGAGGCGTGCAAGCGGTCGCGTTGGGTGCTGCATGCGTACGTCCTGATGGGGAACCACTATCACCTGGCGCTGGAGACTCCGCGGGGGAATCTGGTGGAGGGGATGAAGTGGCTGCAGGCGACGTTTGCGAATCGATTCAATCGCTTCCGCTCGGGGAACGGGCACGTGTTCCAGGGACGTTATCATGCCAAGGTGCTGGAGAACGAGGCGGCGCTGGCAGCCGTGGCCCACTACATCCATCTCAATCCGGTGGAGGCGGGGGCGGCGACCGTGGAGCAGCTGGAAACACACCGGGACAGCAGCTTTGCGGCGCTGATGGATCCTAGCCTGCGCATGGACGGCCTGGAGGTGTCGGTCTTTCTGACCCACGCGGGAAAGTTCGCGGATACAAAGCGGGGGAGGGAGAGTTACCGCGGTTATTTGGCTTTCGTGGCGGCGGATGAGGACGAGAAGAAACGTTTGGAGTTCGACCACGCCTGCCAGGGCTGGGCGATGGGAAGTGAAGCCTGGAAGCGGGCCTTGGTGAGAGATCACAAGGAAAAGCTCGGAGGGGAGGCCGGAAGCGAAGCCGACATGCGGGAGGCGCGTGATCTGATGTGGCTGGCTCTGCTTGAAAAAGGTCTGAAGCGGCTGAAGCGCGGTCCGGAGGACGTGAAGCGGGACAGAAAATCGGCGGCGTGGAAAGTGGCGTTGGCCGCACAGCTTCGTTCGCTCGGACATGTGAAGAATGGCTGGCTGGCGAAGCACCTGAACATGGGTGCTCCCGCAGGCGTCAGCCGGTACCTGTCCGAATATGCCGCCGGCAAACGCGGTGACGTCGCAAAGCACCACGTTCGGATCGCAAATATTAAGGTTTGACCCCATGAAATCGGCCGCGAAAGCAAGAGCCTGCCAGGAGCCGGTTTTCCCAGATGGCAGATTTAGCCTGTCCCCTTGAGGTGTCCTAGACGGAGCGAAGCACAGGGTGATGACTGTGGGCGCCGTCGGGGGAGCGAGCAGGACCGGTTAATCGTTCGTCAAAAACCCGACAGCACGAGCATCACCCTTGATGGTAATACGAACGGGAACAGGATCGACCAAGCGGTCTTTGACACCACGGGTACCGCCGTCCGCCCGACGAGTCACCTCGTGGATACGAACAACCTCACCGGCTACGCGCAGGGGCTCGGGGAAGGCAAGACCGCGTCGTCAGCGACGACCGCCAAGGTCTACAGCTACGGCGCCAGCGTGCTCATCGACGCGCAGTCGGTATCGGGAAGTTCGGCACAGACCCCACGCTTCGCCCTGACCGACTGCGGCGGCCCGGTCCACGGACCTGCCGACGAAACGGAGGCCATCACCGACTGCCACGACTACGACGCCTTTGGAGAACTCAAGGCGACGTTGGGCACGACCGACAACGCGGGCGCGTGCAAGACCAGGAGCACGACGCGGATTCGGGCCCCTACCATCTACGCGCAAGGTGCCTGGATCCGGACAGCGGTCGGTTCGGGTAAATCGAAGCGGAAATGCGACTGTTCCAGTTATGGAGAGCGGTCGCTTGTGGGGTGCCCACACCGATCGGGCACTGCCAGGCAGCATTACGCGACCGCCAATTACTACCTGGCCAACATCCTGAGATACTCCGAAAAGGCATGACCCGAAAGGCAGCAACCATGGATCACAACGAATGAACGTCGACACGCTCGCAAAACTGGTTTCCGAGCTCCTCTTGCTCGGGGCAGCGACATGGCTGCCGGGACTCCTATTGCTTCGTTGCATGGGATTAAGGAGGCGTTTCGAGGATGCGGTCGCGGTGTCCATGGCGCTGAGCTTCAACCTTCTCCTCTTGCTGCAGGTCTTCGGGCTTGGGCTTCGGCTGGTTCCCATAGGCGAGGCCCTCGCCGTGTGCACGCTTGTGCTTTTCTTTTTCGCAAAACGCAGGACTTCGGAATCGACGCCTGCGGCCAAGGACGACGCGAAGGGGTTCCAGTGGATTTGGCTGCTCCCTGCGGTTCTCGGGGTGGGTGGTTTGCTGCTGCGCGCGAGCCTGGATCCCCTGTCCGGCTTCGACCACGTCTTTCGGTGGGACTTCCTTGCGCGGCAGATCCTCGTACACGGCAACATCAACTTCTATCCCGCAGTAACCGATCACGATTATGGCGCCTATGGGTGGCCTGACGGCATCGCTCCGCTGGTTCCCTTTCTCAACCTCCTTTGTTATCTGCCCTGGGGGAAGGCCCTGCCTGAAGCGTCACTTGCGAGAGTGCTGATTGAAACTTTCTGCCTGATGCTTGCCATAGGGAGACTCGCCACCGTGCTTGGTGGAGTGGGCGCGAGGTGGCGGGCCATCGCGCTTGCATCCTGCAGTGCCATTATGCTGTGGAGTGTGGCGATGGGACAGGAGACCGGCCTGACGGCTTTCTCGCTTGTGCTTCTGGTGTGTCACCTGTTGGAGGGGGAATCCGTCGGTGTGTTTTTTATGGCCGGACTCTGCGCGGGCCTCGGCGGTCTGGCGCGCGACTACGCCCTGGCGTGGATTCCGCTTGGATTGTTGATACTGCTCATCCTCGGCAAGTTTCGGAAGGGACTGGTCCCGTTCCTAGCGGGAGCCTGCCTTGTCGTGGCGCCCTGGTACCTGAGAAACTGGCTGCGCACGGGGAATCCACTCTGGCCGCATTCATTGTTTGGGCTCTTTCCAGGCGACAGAGCACTTGATGAGATCCAACGTATCATCGCTTCCCGATACGCACCCGGCGCGCCTGGTTCTTCGCTGCCTGCGGCGTTGGGCTGCCTGGCTCTGGGTGCCGGGTTCGTCCTTGTGGCGGGCCTCATGGCCATCAATGGACTAGCAAGACGACAGGCCCTCGCGCTCCTGGCTGCCCTCTTGTGCGTAGTCTCACTTTGGTTCATTTCGGTGAGCCTGACGGCCGGAGGGGAGGTTTATTCGCTACGGGTACTCTCGCCGGCGATCGCACTCAGTGCAGCGCTCGGCGGGGTTGTCCTGGCCAAGATACCGGACCGCCGCGTCTCTCTCGTCGCCGGGCTACTTTCACTCGTGGCTGCGGACGCCGCGCTCCGTTCCCTTTGGCTGCCGATAGTACCTTTTCCAGTCGCGACAAATTACCTCAGCCAAAATTGGCGGACCTTCAGTGCGAACATCGGGGCATATTATGCCGACCCCGTTTGGGACAAACTCGTGCACATTGCCGACGGGCGGGGAATCTTTGTCGATCACCCCGCGTTACACGCGGCGGTGATTGAACACGGGGGGCGCGCCCTCACCTGGTTCAATCCCTCCATGAGATTCCTGCTGGAGGACAATCCCGGCATGGAGGAGCCTGTCCGGCGGCTGCGGCAGCAGGGCGTCGTATTCGTGATCATGGGACGCGACAACTTCATCACTGCCCGCCTGCGCAGCGAACACCGGCTTCTAGGCCGTTTGGACGTCGCTGCCCGCCGCGGGGAGATCCTTGGCTTGGATCTCTACGACCTGAGAGAAGTGAACCTCGCAAACCAGCCGCAGCACGGCGGGAACCGGCATGCCGGCAGATGAGAAATCACGGCTGGAACAGCCCCTCGGCTATGAACACTCAGCGCGACCAAGGGGTCGGCCAAGCCGAAGGGGTCAAACCTTAATATTTGTGGTCGACTGAGAACGGAGGCTTGGGCCAAGCCGAAGGGGTCAAACCTTAATATTTGTGGTCGACTGAGAACGGAGGCTTGGGCAGAAGGGAAGGACGATGGCGAGAAAACTGAGAATAGAATACCCTGGGGCGCTGTACCATGTGTATAGCCGGGGAAACGACCGGGATTACGTGTTTCGCGCGGTAGGGCGGGGCCGAGAGGGGCAAACCTTAGTGTTTGTGGACGTCGGGGGTGGAAGTGATTGGGCGGCAGGGGTGGCTCGGTAACCGAGTGACCCCACCGCGGCCAAGCTAAGGCGACAGGGCGGGCTTTGCGTGCGACGGTAAATCGGCCACGTCGCATCGGCCATTGACCCGATGACATGGCTTTCTTGCTCTCGGCATTGCCTCTGGCGCGCTCCTCAGTCGCTCCGAAGCGCTTCCACGGGGTTCAGGCGCGCGGCGCGGCGGGAGGGGAGGAAGACGGCGAGGAAGACGACGGCGAGCATCAGGCCTGCGGCGGTCGTCGTGACGCTGAGCGACAGGGATCCCACTCCGAAGAGCACGCTTTGCATCGCGTGGCCGGTGAACCAGGTGCCGAGCACTCCAAGCACGACACCCACGACGAGGAGCTTGGCACCGAGGCTCAGGAATTGTCCGAGGATGTGCTGCGGCATCGCGCCGAGCGCCATGCGGACTCCAATCTCGCGCTGGCGCTGGGTCACGGCGTAGGCGAGCACGCCGTAGGTGCCGATCGCGGCGAGCAGCAGTGCGGCGGCCGCGAAGATACCGGCTAGGATCGCGGGCGAGCGGCGTGCGAGCAGGCTGTCGTCGATCCGAGCCTGCAAAGGCCGCAGGTCGTCAATCGGCAGCTCGGGATCCAGGTGGAGAATGGTCTTCTGCAACATCGGTCCCAGCGCCGCGGGTGGCAGGGTTGAGCGGACCAGCAGCGAAAAGTAGCCGTTGTAGAAATGGTTGTACGTAAAATACACCGCGCCGTGGCCGGCGGGCTCGGACAGGTCGTTCTGCTTCACGCTGGCGACGACGCCGATCACGGTGACCGCGTTGTCCTTGTTGACCGTGACATCCTGCGCGAGGCGGTGGCCGATCGGGTCGGCCCCTGGCCAGTAGTGGTCGGCGAAGGCCTGGTCGACCACGCCGACGCGCTCGGGACTTTGATCGTCGGCGTCGGTGAACAACCGGCCGCGCAGCAGCGGAATGTTCATCATGGGCCAATAGTCGGGGGTGACGGCAGCGAGGTAGTGGGCGCGAATGCTTTCGCCGGGCCGGAGCGTGTAGCCCTCGACGGTGATCGCGCTGTCGTTGGAGTTGTCGGTAAAGGGCAGGTTGGTGTCGATGGCGACGTGGGTGACACCCGGCAGGCTGCGGATGGCGGGCAGCAGCCGCGCGATGAAAGCGCAGCGGGCCTTGTCGTCCTTGTAGTTCTTCCACGGCAGGGCGATCCGGCCGGTGAGGATGTTTGTGGGGTCGAATCCCGCCGGCGTGCCGAGCACGCGTTGGAGGCTGACGCCTAGCAGGCCGGCGCCCG
This sequence comes from bacterium, assembly GCA_021780625.1. Next base: position 7,583 of record JAJXYI010000107.1, read on the forward strand.
ACAGGAGGACGAAGGCGAGCCCTATTTGTGCGACGATGAAGACGTGACGGAGGCGCTGGACTGCCTTGCTGAAGGTGCCGCCGCGCGACTCGGACTGGAGGGTCGACGCCAGGTTCGCGTGCAGGTTGTACCAGATGATCGGCGCGGCGAGGACGAGGCCGACGACGACGGCTCCGGCCAGCGACAGGGCTGCGAGGCGGGCGTCGAAATCGATGGTGGTGCCGAGCGGAAGCTGGTCGGCGCCCAGCGAGCGGAGCAGCCCGACTCCGAGCCAGCCGAGGACGAGGCCGAGCAGGCCGCTGATCACTGCGAGCACGGTGATTTCCGTGATGACGTCCGCGGCGATGTGCCAGCGGCCGGCGCCCAGGGCCTGGCGGATGGCGAGGTCCCTGGTGCGTCCGCTGGCTCGGATGAGGAGCAGGTTGGCGAGGTTGACCGCCCCGATGAGCAGCAGGGAGAGGACGCCGCACTGCAGCAGGAGCAGGGTGGGCTTGATCGACCTCACGAAGTCCGCGTGCAACGGACTGACGAGCGTGTGGTAGCCGACGCCCCTAATGACCGACGCGAGAGGATCGCTGGCAATCTGCTGGAGGTTGAAGGCGTTGATCTGGGTCTGAGCCTCGGCGAGCGTGGCGCCCGGAGCCAGGCGCGCGATCATCTGCCAGTTGTTGCTATGGCGGCGGTTCGGGAGGCGGTCGTCGGGAGAGCCAGAGGCGGGGCGGAAAAACTGGGCGCGGCTCGACAGGAAACGGAAATTCCGCGGCAAGACGCCGATCACCGTCACGGTGAGCCCGTCGTTAAGGAAGGTTTGGCCGAGCACCTTGGGGTTGGCGGGAAAGTGACTGTGCCAGAAGGCATCGGTGATCACCGCGACCCCGTCGGTCTGGTAGGTCAGCTGGTCTTCGGAGAAACCGCGGCCCATCGCCAGCGGCACGCCGAGCGTCGAAAAGAATTCCGGCGAAACCCGTGCGGTCGGCACCCGGTTGGGCGAACCTGCGGCGCCGACGATGGCGCTGTCGTCGCGATAGATTGCGAGGGAGGAGAAGGCCTTGATGTTGCCGCGTCGCTCGAAGTAGTTGGGGTAGGACGCGGACGAGCGTTCGACGCCGGCGCCGGGGTAGGAGTTGAAGACCGTCACGAGGCGGTTGGCATCGGGAAAAGGCAGCGGTCGGACCAGGATGGCGTCGACCACTGCGAAGATCGCGAAATTGGCGCCCAGGCAGAGTGCCAGGGTCAGGATGGCTGTGGTCGTGAAACCGGGAGTCTGGCCGAGTTGGCGGAGGGCGTAGCGGATTTTACCGAGCATGGAAGGCTGGGGTCAGTGACTGCGTGAGTCGAAAAAACGGTGCTGCGGGGCCCGTGGTGCTAGGGGACGAGGGTGGACAGGCGACCGGCTGGGGAGCGCCGAGCATAGGCGACTCCGGCGGGACGGGTACGGGATGCCTTCGCCGCCAGATTTGGGGCGGGGAGGGGAGCGCCGTGCTGCGGGCGGCGGGGGTTGGAAGTGCATGGAGGGGGCCGTCGGACAGCTGAACAACCCAGTCCCCGGGCCGAAAGTTACAGACGATTCGGGGGGGCCTGGCGTCGCCGGGAGGGATAGCGCGGGTACGGCAGCGGCCAGGGGGCGGGAAGCGGACTCCCGTCCAAAACGACGCAGGGTTTTTCCAAAAACGGAATGGCGGCGGGTCTAAGGAGTGCGGCGATGCCCCGGCGCTTTTGAGCGGACGTGCTTGGGGAGGGCCGCGTCGACGAGAGTGAGCGCGGCGGTGCGGGCGTCGGCGGCGGCTTTGGCGTCGCCGAAGGTGTGGGCGCTCACGATGGCTCCTTCGAGCAGGAGGTAAATCTGGCGGGCGAGTGGCTGGGGGCCGGCGACGCCGAGTTCGGTGAGGAGGCGGGCGAGCGTGGTGATGAGCGCGGCCTTATGGCGCACCACGGCCTGGTGCACCGGCGAACTCCCGTTAGGATATTCGGCCACCGCCCGGATAAAGGCGCAGCCGTTGAAATCCGTCGTGCGAAACCAATCCGCGTAGGACTCCAGGAGGGCGGCAAAACGGTCCCTCGGCGCGTTGCCGGCCTTCGCGATCATTGCGTCCTGCCGAGCACGGACTTCCGCGCTCCGTCGCTCGAGCGCGGCGACGATCAGTTCGTCCTTCGAGGCGAAGTGATGGTACAGCGTCATCTTTGCCAGGCCCGCCTCGGCGAGGATCGTGTCGATCCCGACCGCGTGGAAGCCGTCGCGATAGAACAGACGGAAGGCCGTGTCGAGCAGTAGGTCGCGCTTCGGAGTGCTCGGGCGTGCGCCCGCGGTGGAGGAGGACATGCCCGTAGCGTAGGAGGAGATGAGTGGGAGGCAATGGTAGACAGACCAGTCTAAATAAAACTTGACGCGGATTAGACGGACCTGTCTAACCGTATCTCGCCGCGGCACGGAATTCCCCGGAGGTGCGGCAAAATCATCATGAAGATCGCAATCATCATTCTCACTGACCCGAAGGCCGGCACCGAAGAAGCCACGACTCGCGCGATGAACGCGCTTGCGATGGCCGAGGAGTGCAAGCGCGAGGGAGACGAGGTCGAAATTGTCTTTGCGGGCACGGGCACGCGCTGGCCGGCGGAGTTCGGTAAGCTCGGGCATCGCGGCAACGCGCGCTACAACGCTGTGCGGGACCTCGTGAAGGGGGCGTCGCGCGGCTGTGCGATCCGAAACGACGCCGTCGCGGGGCTCGAGGCTGCGGGCGTGCCGCTGCTGGCGGACAATCCGGCGGAAGGCACGCCGGGGCTGGCGAGCCTGCGCCGCTACTACGCCGATGGGTGGCAGGTGGCGCTCTTCTGACTACGGAGGCGGACGGTCGGCACGGGAAGGCCGGGGCCGTCCGCGTGGTTCATCCGAGTCTCCAACACATTTTAATCACGCCATGCGTCACGCCTATCTGCGAACTCTTCAGACACCCTCCGTCGCCCGCGTCCAGGAGGGGGCCTATGGACGGTCGCGCCCCGTGCCGCCCGAGAATGGCGCCCCGCAGCCGATGGGAGCGGAGGAGGCGGCATTCATCGCCGCGCGGGACAGCTTTTACCTCGCGAGCGTCGGTGAAACCGGGTGGCCGTACGTTCAGCACCGGGGCGGACCGAAGGGTTTCCTGCGGATCCTTGGACCGACGCAGCTGGCGTTTCCCGACTACTCGGGCAACCGGCAGTTGATCAGCGCGGGCAATGTGGCGTCGGTGGGGCGGGTGTCGCTGTTTCTGATGGATTATCCGGCCCGCGAGCGTCTGAAAATCCTGGGCACCTGCCGAATCGTTCCGGTGGCGGTGGCGCCCGCGTTCGACCTGCTGCCTGACGAGCCGAAGCAGGAGCGGGTGTTTGTGGTGGACGTGCTCGGCTTCGACTGGAACTGCCCGAAGCACATCATGCCCCGCTATACGGCCGAAGAGGTCGAGGCGGTGGTGCGCCCGCTTCGGGAGCGCATTGCGGAACTCGAGGCAAAGCTGGCTGCGACGGGACCATGAACTCAAGTTGACAGGGATGGAAGGGATGAGGGATCGGAGGACGGAGGTCAGAAGGCGGAGGGTGTTCGCGGTTGATCGTGAGCTTTCACCCACATCTTTCGCCTGCCCAAAGGCATCCCTTCCATGTCTGTGAAATCAAGGTCTTGGCGTTTTGGCGCAGCATTCTGTTCCATTCATCTATCGAATAGTGGAATCAGCCCTTGACCGCCTTGCGGTAGGCGCGCGGGGAGGCGCCCATGATGCGGCGGAAGCAGCGGCTGAAATAGTAGGGATCGTCGAAGCCCGACTTCGTGGCGATGTCGGCGACGGAGGCGTCCGTGGAGTCGAGCAATCGGCAGGCGAGGCGGATGCGTTGGCGAATGAGGAAGTCGATTGGCGCGTAGCCGCTGAGGCGTTTGAAGATCGCGCAGAAGTGGGGCACGGAGAGCCCGGCGCGGGTGGCGAGTTCTTCGAGCCGAAAAGGCCGCAGGGGATCGGACGCCAGGGCATCGCGCACCGCCGCCGCGCGTTCCTTCGCCGAGCGCGCCGCGCCGGCGGAGGCCCCGGCATCGACGAGGCCGCTGAAGGCTGAGCGCAACTGGACGCCCGCGGCGACCAGATCTGCGACAGCGTAGCCGCGCTCAAGGCGTGCGTAGATGCGGTCGAGGCCGAGATCGGCGAGGAGTTCGGGGGCGAACGAACGGAGTCCGAATGGCATCCGGTCCGCCCAGCCCAATTCCTTTTGCCAGCTGACGACGTCGTTTCCCTGGAAATGCACCCATACGATCGTCCATGGATCGTCGGGGTCGGCACCGTAGGCATGCGGCGTGCGAGCGGGCAGCCAGAGGGCGTCCCCCGCGGTCAGCGCCGCAGAACGCTCGCGACTTCGCACCCAACCGTTTCCCTTGAGACAAAAGATCAGAAGGTGGGTCTCCGCGCCGGCGGGGCGGCCGACGTTGTGTCCGGCGGCGACTGGGAAATAGCCGGCGTCGGTGACGAGCAGACTCCTGAGCAGCGGATGCGCAAGCGAGGTGCTCCTGACGGGCGCGGGCAGCACGAACAGATGCTGGCCCGCAAATCCTTCGGGACGGGCGCGACGGAGTGGGCGAGCGGGAGATTGGTCCGGCATGGGCGGCGGGGCGGGCGGAGACGAATTCTTAGAAAAACATAAAATCGTCCAGGTTATTCATAATCGGCTCCATGGAGGCGAGGGCCGATTGGTGCTAAGGTGGGACATCCCCGAATCCCTTGCCATGTACCGTCCGCTCCGGATTTCGCCCCGATGCGTCCTGAGGATGGCCGCCCTAGTCTCCCTGGCGCTGCTAGCCTGGCCCACGCAGGTGTGCGGCCAGACGGTCACGATTAGTGCGACGGTGCCGCCGCCAACCAAGTCTCTGCCGTTTCCCGCGGGCGGGATCTCGTCGGAAGGTGTCACGCTCTCGGTGAACAACCGTTATTTTTCCCGGAACGGACGGCCCTGGTTTCCGGTAATGGGCGAGTTTCATTTCGCGCGATATCCCGCCGAAGAGTGGGAGCGCGAGCTGCTCAAGATGAAGGCGGGCGGCGTGGACATCGTTTCGACCTATGTCTTCTGGATCTTCCATGAAGAGGGGCGGGGCGTATTCGACTGGCGGGGACGCCGCGACCTGCGGCGCTTCGTGGGGCTGTGTGCGAAGCACGGCCTGCTGGTGTGGCTTCGCGTGGGTCCGTGGGATCACGGGGAGGTGCGCAATGGCGGGTTCCCGGACTGGTTGGTGAAGGGCAGGACCCGCACGAACGATCCCGCCTACCTGGCGGAGGTGCGGACTTTTTTCGACGAGATCGGTCGGCAGGTGCGCGGCGAGTTTTGGAAGGACGGCGGCCCGATTGTCGGAATCCAGTTGGAGAACGAGTATCGGGCGTCCCGGGGCGGCGTGGAGCACATGGACACGCTGCTGCGCCTCGCGCAGGAGGCGGGCCTGGTCGCCCCGTTTACCAGCGCGACCGGTTGGGATCACGCGGTGGTCCCTCCGTCCGGGTTTCTCCCGGTGTTTGGCGGGTATTCCGCGCAGTTCTGGAGCGCGAGCCGCCAGGAGCTTACACCCAATCCGAACTTTTTTTTCACCCCGATCCGCGCCGAGGACAATGTCGGCCCGGACCTGAAGCCGAAGGACCGGGCGTATCAGGCGCGCTATGACGGGTTGCCGTTTTTGACTGCCGAGATGGGAGGCGGCATGGCGACGGCCTATCACCGGCGTCCGGTGGTCGGTGCGCCGGACGTCGTTGTGCCCGACTACATCAAGGTGGGCTCCGGCATCGCGCTCCTGGGCACCTATATGTATCACGGCGGCACGAACCCGGATGGCGGGGTGCCGATGGAGGAGTCGCTCCAAACCTGGCATGGCTTCAACGACCTCGAGCAGAAATCCTACGACTTCCAGGCGCCGCTGGGGGAGTTCGGGCAGGTGCGGGCGAGCTATCGCTGGATGCGCCTGCTGAACCTGTTCCTCGCGGACTTCGGCGACCGCATCGCACCGATGGTGACGGACTACCCGGCGGTCCGGCCTTCCGGGCTTGCGGACCGTACGACGCCCCGCGTGGCGTTCCGCGGAGGCGGCGACGCGGGGTTTCTGTTTATCAACACGTACCAGAGGCATTACCCGTTGCCGGGCCTCCAGGGATTTCAGGCGAGACTCGAACTAAGGTCGGGCGCGCTGCTCGTGCCAACGAAGCCGGTGGATGTGCCGGCGGGCGCCTGCGTGTTTTGGCCCGTGAATTTTGACCTGGAGGGGACGAACCTCGTGTATGCGACGGCGGAGCCGGTGTGCAGGCTGCGCGCGGAACATCTTTTCGTGTTTGCCGAGCAGCCGGGGGTGCGGGCGGTGTTTGCCTTTCCTGGGGACGGCGTGACGGTGAGTGCGCAGGGGGGGCGGGTGCGAGAGCAGGGCGGGCTCCGGTTGGTGGAAGACCTACACCCTGGGCGGGACGCCTGCATCATTCTCCGCCGCGCGGGTCGGCCCGACGTGCGCATCGTGATGCTCTCGCGGCGGGACGCGCTGGATTTGTCTAAACTCCGTCTTGGCGGCGTGGAGCGGCTGTGCCTCTCACGGGCCGACGTGTTCGCGGACGGGGTGCGGCTCCATTTGGGTGCGGCGGATCCGGCCGACCTGCGCGCCGCCCTGTATCCGGCTCCGGCGGCCACGTCGGAGGGATTCCGCGCCGAGGGGGACGACGGACTGTTTTCGGTGTATGTGGCGGCGGTTGGAAAAACGGCGACACCCCGGGCGGAGGTCAGCCTGCTTCGGGAGGCCGGTCCGGCACCGGCGATTCGGATGAATCCAAAGCGGCGGATTCCGCTGGCACCTCCGAATTCCGCGTGGGCGGGCGCGGCGGCCTGGCGGATTCGGTTGCCCGAGGCGCTTGTCGAGGCGCCGGGGCGTACGCTGCTCTGCATCCGCTACGAGGGTGACGTCGCGCGGCTTTACGCGGGCGGGCGCCTGGTGGAGGACAACTTTTACAAGGGAACCTCGCTCGAGTTCGGGCTCTGGCGGCTCACCGCGGCCGAGCGGCGGGCCGGCTTGACCCTCGAGGTGCTCCCGCTGAGGCGCGACGCTCCGATCTATCTTCCTCGGGCGGCCTGGCCCGACTTCGGTTCGGGAACGCAGGTTGCGACGCTCCGGCGAGTGTCGTTGGTCGACCGATACGAGGCGGCGATGGATTTCTCCCGATGAGCCGGCGTCCCCGGTGCGACCGCTGAAACAACTTCGTTCATCATGTCCCAAGATACCGTCCAAGTGCGTCGCGAACCCGTGGTATTCCCGACCTACGAACCCTGCGCGCCCGACCGGAATCCGATGTTCCTGGAAAAGCGGGTTTACCAGGGCAGCAGCGGACGCGTCTATCCGCTGGCGTTTTATAACCGGATAGCCGACAAGCCAGTTCGCCGGGCCTGGGATGCCGTGCATCTCGAAAACGGGCTCGTCCGGCTCATGATCCTGCCGGAGCTGGGCGGGCGTATCCACGTGGGCCAGGACAAGATAAACGGCTACGACTTCTTCTACGCCCAGCACGTCATCAAGCCGGCGCTCGTGGGTCTCGCCGGCCCATGGATCTCGGGCGGGGTGGAGTTCAACTGGCCGCAGCATCACCGTCCGGCGACCTTCATGCCGGTGGATGTCGAGATCGAGGAGCACCCGGAAGGCAGCAAGACGGTGTGGCTGGGCGACCACGACCCGATGGAGCGGATGAAGGGCATGCACGGCGTGTGCCTGCATCCGGGCAGTTCGGCCATTGAACTCAAGGCGCGGGTGTACAACCGCACGCCGTTCGCGAAGACGTTCCTGTGGTGGGCGAACGTGGCCGTACGGGTGCACGAAGGGTATCAGTCGGTGTTTCCTCCGGACGTGGCCTGGGTGGCCGATCACGCCAAACGCGCGGTCAGCCGGTTTCCGCTGTGCGAGGGCCGGTATTACGGCGTCGACTACGGGGCGCGGTCTCGTGGCGGGGTTGCCGCCGCCGAGCAGCCGGACCGGTTCGTGCCGCCGCACTGCGGGGGCCAGGGCGGGAGGGAAATTCCATCCTACGCCCCGAACGACCTGTCCTGGTATGCGAACATTCCGGTGCCCACGTCGTACATGTGCCTCGGCTCGACCCGGGATTTTTCGGGCGGTTACGATCATCTGAGGAAAGCGGGACTTGTCCAGGTGGCGAATCACCACATCGCTCCCGGCAAGAAGCAATGGACCTGGGGAAACCACGCCTTCGGGTACGCCTGGGATCGGAATCTGACGGACTCGGACGGTCCCTACGTGGAGCTCATGCTCGGCGTGTACACCGACAACCAGCCCGATTTCTCGTACCTCCAACCCGGCGAGACCAAGACATGGAGCGTCTTTTGGTATCCGGTCCGCGAGATCGGCCCGGTGCGCGAAGCGTCGCGAGATGCGGCGATCGCGTTGGACGTGAAAAAGGGGACGCTGGACCTGGGCGTGATGGCGACCCGCAGGATCGAGAGCACGCGAATCGAAGTGCGCGTCTCGGGCAGGCTGGTTCGGGAGTGGACCGTCGACCTTGGCCCCGAGAAGCCATTTCGCACGACGGTCCCGCTACCGCACGGCAGCCGGCGCGGGCAGGTGTCCGTGCGACTCCTTGAAAAGGGCGGAGGCGAATTGCTCGCGTGTCCGCTGGAGCCTCAAAAGCGCGACGAGCCGCCCGAACCCGCAACCGAACCGCCCGAGCCGGCGGATGTGGGCAGCGCGGACGAACTTTTCGTGATCGGTCAGCATCTGGCGCAGTACCGTCACGCGACCCGGGATCCGCTTGCCTTTTGGCGCGAAGCGCTGCGGAGGGATCCGGGGGACGCCCGCTGCAATCATGCCGTGGGGCTGTGGCATCTTCGTCGGGGGGAGTTTCGTGACGCCGAGGTGTACTTTAACAGGGCAATTAGACGCCTCACTTCGCGAAACCCGAATCCCTCCGACGGAGAACCTTTCTACAGTCTTGGCCTTGCCCTGGAGCATCAGGGGCGGATCGACGAAGCGTATGACGCCTTCCACAAATCCGTGTGGAACGAGGCATGGCGGGCGGCGGGGTACTTTGCCCTGGCCAGGATCGACTGCCGTCGCGGTCGCTGGCTGCTGGCGCTGGAGCACCTCGACCTTTCGCTCCGGACGAACGCGGATCACCTGAGGGCGCGGGATCTGCGGGTCGTGGTGCTCCGACGGCTTGGGCGGCCCGCCGAGTCCGACGCCTGCCTGGCTGAGACCCTCAAGATGGATCTGCTGGACTGGTGGGCTCGCCAGTTGCGGGGCGACGAACTCCGGTGCGACACACAGACCCGGCTGGACCTCGCGCTCGACTATGCCGGCGCGGGACTGCACCGCGAGGCGTTGGAGGTGGTGTCGGGCGCGGAACCGGAGCCCTACTCGGGAACCGGGCCGCTGCTCGGATATTACCGGGCCTGGCTGAATCTCGCGCTCGGGCGGCGTGACCAGGCGTTGCGGGAGGCACGCAAGGCTTCGCGCCTTTCCCCCGATTACTGTTTCCCGGCCCGGCTCGAGGAGATCGCCGTATTCAACTCGGCCCTCGCCTTGAATCCGGACGACGGACGGGCCGCCTTCCTCCTGGGCAACCTTCTGTATGATCGGCGCCGCTACGATGAGGCGATTGCGCTCTGGGAGCGCAGTGTGAAGAAGGATCCGGGGAATGCGGTCGCGTGGCGCAACCTCGGAATCGCGTATTTCAATGTCCGCCGTTCGGCGACCCGTGCCGGCCGGGCGTACGACCGGGCGCTGGTGGCGAATCCGTTGGACGCGCGGCTCGTCTACGAACGCGACCAGCTCTGGAAGCGCACGGGTGTCTCGGCGCGGGCGCGCCTGACCGCACTCGAGCGGCGGAGGCGTCAGGTAGACGAGCGTGACGACCTCTCGGTCGAACTTTGCGCGCTGTACAACCAGGTCGGCATGCCCGGGCGTGCGCTGGCGATCCTCGAGAAGCGGCGGTTTCAGCCGTGGGAAGGTGGCGAGGGTCTGGTACTGGGGCAGTTCGTGCGAGCCTGCCTGGCGGTTGGCCGCCGAGCATTGGAGCGCGGCGAGGCGGCGGAGGCCGAGCGGGTGATAGGGAAGGCGTTTGAGCCGCCGGAAAATCTGGGCGAGGCTTGGCACCTGCTTGCGAATCGCAGCGAGGTGGCGTTCTGGCTGGGCGAGGCCTGCGCCGCGACGGGACTGGACGCGGAGGCAAAGACATGGTGGAGGCGGGCCGCCGCGGCACGAGGCGACTTCCAGGAGATGAGCGTGAAGGCGTATTCGGAGATGACCGTACACTCGGCGCGTTCTTTGGAGAGGCTTGGGAAACGGGCCGAGGCGAGGCGCCTGCTGGGGGCGCTCTCCCGATACGCCGAGGCGCTCGGGCGTGCGCCGGCGAAGGTGGACTACTTTGCCACCTCGCTGCCGACCATGCTTCTGTTCGACGACGACTTCGCTGCGCGCCAGGCGACCACCGCGCTATTCCTCTCGTCCCAGGCGGACTTCGGCCTGGGCGACCTGCGTTCCGCCCGACGCAAACTCCGCGAAGTGCTGCGCCGCGACCCGAGTCACGCGGCAGCTGCGGATCTATTGTCGGAAATGTAAATCCTCCACCCCGACCCCAATGACCCCGATCGCGCCCTCCAACCGCACCCCGCCACGCAATCCGCCCGCAGGATTCAACCGCACCTACGTCATCGCGATTTCCCTCATCGCGGCGTTGGGCGGCCTGCTTTTCGGTTACGACTGGGTCGTGATTGGCGGCGCGAAGCCGTTTTATGAAAAATTCTTTCACCTGACTTCGCCTGATGCCCAGGGATGGGCCATGAGCTGCGCGCTCATCGGATCGCTGTTGGGCGCATCGATGTCGGGCGTGGCGACCGACCGATTCGGGCGGAAAAAGCTCCTGCTGGCCTCGGCGGTTTTGTTCGCTGTGTCTTCGGTGGCGACGGGCCTGGCGGCGACGTTTGGCGAATTCATCGTCTGGCGCATGGCGGGCGGTGCGGCCATCGGCCTGGCGTCGGCGCTGTCGCCAATGTACATCGCGGAGGTGGCGCCCGCGGCTTGGCGGGGGAGGCTCGTCTCGCTCAACCAGCTGACGATCGTGATCGGCATCCTGCTCGCGCAATGGATCAACTGGCTCATTGCTCGCCCCGTGCCGGCGGGGACCACCGCTGCGCAGATTCTGGCGTCCTGGAACGGTCAGATGGGCTGGCGCTGGATGTTCGGTGTGACCGCGATCCCATCGGTCCTGTTTGTCGTCGGCGCCTTCTTCCTACCCGAGAGCCCTCGCTGGCTGGTGAAGAAGGGGCGGCGCGACGAGGCCAGCCGTGTGCTCAGCCGGATATCCGGCCGCAACGTCGCTGCCGAGGCGCTTGCCGAAATCGAGGGTACGCTGGCGACGGATACAGGACGGGTGGACTGGGGCGCCTTGCGCGAGCCGAAGGTCCTGAAGGCGCTCGGCCTGGGCGTGGCGCTGGCCGTCTTCCAGCAGTGGTGCGGCATCAACGTCGTGTTCAACTACGCCGAGGAGGTTTTCTCCGCGGCGGGGTATTCGGTCTCGGACATCCTCTTCAACATTGTCGTCACGGGCGTTGTGAACCTGGTATTCACCCTGATCGCGATCGGCACGGTCGACCGGGTGGGGCGAAGGCCGCTCTTGCTGGCCGGGTCAGCGGGCCTGGCGGTGGTGTACACGCTGTTGGGCGCCAGCTACGCGACCGGAAGCCACGGCGTGCACGTCCTGATCCTGGTTCTCATGGCGATCGCGTGTTATGCGACCTCCCTCGCGCCGGTCACCTGGGTCGTGATCTCGGAGACCTTTCCCAACCGCGTGCGCGGCCTGGCGATGTCGGTGGCCGTCACCGCCCTGTGGATCGCCTGTTTCATCCTCACCTTCACGTTCCCGATCCTCAACCAGCGGCTCGGCGCTGCCGGCACGTTCTGGGTCTATGCGGCCGTGTGCGCGGCGGGCTTTGTATTCATTTACCTAAAACTCCCCGAGACGAAGGGCAGGACCCTCGAGGAGATCGAGCGTCGCTGAACAAAGCGAAACGAATGGAAGCGAACCACCCATGAATCACAAAATGAACACACCAGCGTCATCGAACGACGGTCGGGGCACGGCGGGCGCCGCGGCCCCTGGGGACGGAGTCGGAATTGACCGGCGGGCCTTCGTCAAAGTCCTCAGCGGGAGCCTCGTGCTGGCATCGCTTCCATTTGCGGCGCTGGCCCGGGGGGGCGGTGTGATCGCAGGCGGGGTGGCGGATCGGCCGGGTGGAGACCTGGATCTTGCGGACCGGTGGAGTTTCCAGCTCGACCGAGGGGACTCCGGGGTCGCGGAACGCTGGTTCGCGCGCCGCCTCTCGGACGAGATCGCCATTCCTGCCTCACTCCCGTCGCAGGGCGTGGGCGACCCGATTTCGGTGGACACTCCCTGGATGGGAAAGATCGAGGACCGCTCCTGGTTCACCGCACCCGAGTACGCGCCGTATCGGGAGCCTGGACACGTTAAGGTGCCGTTCTGGCTCCAGCCCGATACCTACTATTCGGGCGTCGTGTGGTTCCAGCGCACGATCGAGATCCCGGCGGAGTGGACGGGCCGGCGCGTGGTGCTGTCGATGGAACGTCCGCACTGGGAAACGCGGGTGTGGCTGGACGGAAGCGCGTTTGGTTCCTGCGTGAGTCTCTCCACTCCCCATGAATACGTGTTGGGAGACCTCGCGCCGGGAAGGCACGTTCTGACTGTGCGTGTGGACAACCGCCTGGTGATCGACATCGGAACGGACTCGCACGCCATCTGCGATCACACCCAGGGCAACTGGAACGGTATCGCCGGCCGTGTCGAATTGCGCGCGACGCCGAAGGTGTGGCTGGAGGACGTTCAGGTGTATCCGCGGATTGAAACGCGGTCGATCGTGGTGAAAGGCCGTATCGGCACTACCACAGGCCGGGGCGGGAGCGGTCGCCTGCAACTGGCCTGCGAAGGGAGGCATGGCTCGACGAAGGTCTCCTGGGACGTTGCGGGCGGTAGGTTCGAAACCGAGCTGGCCCTGCCCGTGGGAGCGAAGCTCTGGGATGAATTCTCACCGGACCTCCACGCGCTGACGGTGACGCTCGAGGGGGGCGACCCGTGCGAGGTGCGGTTCGGACTTAGGGAGATTGCGACGGCGGGGACGCAGTTTCTCGTGAACGGACGCAAGACCTTCCTTCGAGGCACGCTTGAGTGCTGCATCTTTCCTGAGACCGGACATCCGCCGACGGAGATCGGCGAGTGGAAGAGGATCATCGGCGTGGCGAAATCCTACGGAATGAACCTGTTGAGGTTTCACTCGTACTGCCCGCCGAAGGCGGCCTTCGACGCGGCGGACGAACTCGGGATGTACCTCCAGGTGGAGACCTGCTGGGCCAACCGGTCCGTCATGCTCGGCGACGGGCAGCCGGTGGACCAGTGGATTTACGACGAGACCGAGCGGATCATCGAGGCCTACGGCAATCATCCCTCGTTTGTGCTGATGCCCTATGGTAACGAGCCGGGCGGCAAGAAATCGGCGGCCTACCTGAAAGGCTACGTCGAGCACTTCCGCGCCAGGGATTCGCGGCGGCTGTGGTCGGGCGGTTCCGGCTGGCCGGACCTGCCGGACAACGAGTTCTTTGTGGCCCTCGGGCCCCGCGTGCAGCACTGGGGCGCGGGGAAACAATCGCGCATCAACGGCCTCCCCCCCGAGTCGGCCTCCGATTATCGCGAGTTCGTGTCCGCTCACCGCGTCCCGGTCGTGAGCCACGAGGTCGGCCAATGGTGCGTGTATCCGGATTTCGACGAGATCCCTCGCTACAAAGGTTACCTGAAGGCGAAGAACTTCGAGATCTTCCGCGACCGCCTGGAGGCAAATGGCCTCGGGCATCTTGCGCGAAGCCTCCTGCTGGCCTCGGGAAGGCTTCAGGTCCTCTGCTACAAGGCCGACATCGAGGCGTTGCTCCGCACGCCCGGCATGGGCGGCTTCGAACTGCTGGACGTCCACGATTTCCCCGGACAAGGCACGGCGCTGGTCGGCGTGCTGAATCCGTTTTGGGAGGAGAAGGGCTACGTCACGGCCAGCGAGTATCGGAGATTCTGCGACGCCGTAGTGCCGCTCGCACGCATGGAGAAACGTGTGTTCACGACGGACGAGACGCTCCAGGTGCCGGTCGAGGCATCGAATTTCGGCGCCCGGGCCATACCCGACTGTGTGACCGAGTGGGCCTTGAGGGCGGACGACGGCGCCGTGGTCGCCCGGGGCGAATTGGCGCCGCGGACGCTACCCGTGGACAACGGCATCGGCCTCGGGACGGTGAGCATCGCCCTGTCGGCAGTCCGCGTCCCGGCCAGGCTGAAGCTGGTCGTGACCTTGCGCGGCACCGGGGCGGAGAACGACTGGAACCTGTGGGTTTATCCTGCGGAACCGGTCGCCCGAGATGGCGGGTCGGTGCTTCTCACAAACGTTTTTGACGCGAAGGCAAAGGAGGTTTTGCAGACGGGAGGTCGCGTGCTGCTGACGCTTCCGCCCGAGCGGATTCGCAACGACGGCGAGGCGCCGGTGCATCTCATGTTCGCGAGCATCTTCTGGAACACCGCGTGGACGAACCGGAAGGGCTCGACGACGCTGGGCATACTGTGCGACCCGAAGCATCCGGCGCTGGCGAAGTTCCCCACTGAATTCTGCAGTGACTGGCAGTGGTGGTATCTGGTTCATCGGGCCGGCGCGCTGCGGCTCGATTATCTGTCGCGTGGCCTCGAACCGATTGTTCGCGTAGTGGATGACTGGGTGACCGCACGCTCGCTCGGACTTGTCGTCGAGGCTCGCGTCGGAGCCGGACGACTCGTCGTCTGCGGTTTCGACCTGACCGGCGAGCAGAGCGATCCGGTGAGCCGGCAACTGCTGCGAAGCCTCCTGGATTACATGGAAGGCAACGCCTTTCATCCGGCCGCCGAACTCAGGCCGGAGCAGGTCGGCAGCCTGATTGTGGAAGCCTGAGCGGAGACCGGCCATCGCCATTACGGGGGGACGTGCCCCGGGGCGTCGCACCGCGGTGGTTCGGCGTCATGGGACACCGTATCCGCCCGGTCCGCACCGGACCCTGTGTCGTTCGCGGCGAATCCGACCGAGGCTCACTCCTCGCCGTCCAGATAGTCGATGTCCTCCGATCGGATGAGACGTCGTTCGGGCGAGCGGACCATCCACTTGCCGCTGTCGGGATAGTGGCAGCTTTCGCCGATGGGGTTGTCGGCCACGATGAAGACGACCAGGTCTTCGGTGCAATCGTTGATGAGCTGGTGAGCTTCGCCCGGTTTGAAAAGTATGCTGTCGCCCGGGCCGATGGCGGTCAGACCAGTGCTGCCGCGAGCCTGACCTGTTCCGGAGACGACGTGATAGAACTCCCACTGGGCGCTGTGAGCGTGAAAAGGGCAGGCTGCCTTGCCGGGTGGGATGCGGCACAGGTCCACGTCGAAGGGGTGGCGCTCATTGAGATCTGTGGATTCGGGATTTCGACCCAAGGCGACGGAGATCTCCTGGTCGCTGCTTGCGAATTTGCCCTTGGGAGAGGTCCATTCCTGTACAGGGATATCGCGGAGGTTGATCTTGTTCATCGGTGAAGATACAGAAGCAAAAGATTGCCGAAAAGCGAAACCGGGAAGCCGGCTGTTGAACCTGACGGTCTGGTGTGCAGAGGCATGGAGAAAAGGAAAAGGAGGCTATAGTCCGGGTCCCAGTCCTGAGCGCGATGGCTGGATTCGGTCGTTGGCCGGGCGCCGGAGGCGGGCCGTTGACGGGGAACGCGGGGACGGCTAAGGGATGAGGCATGGCCCATGCGTTTGTCCTGCTGAAGATCGAACCCAAGAAAGTGACTGGAACCGCCGAGAAACTCCTGGATATTCAGGGTGTCAGCGACGTGTTCTCGATATCCGGGAAACACGACCTCCTGGTGATGGTGAAATGCGATTCGGTGGATCGTATCGAATTCGTGATTACCGACATGATTCTCAAGACGGATGGCGTGGTCGACAGCGAGACGCTGTTTGCCTTCCGCAGCTACGACAAGCGCGAGGGAGGCAAGGCGATCGACGTGGACTGAAACGCGGGGAGGCGCTGAGCGCAGGAAGGAACCCGGCGTGGCCGGGTGAAGACGGGGAATGTGATTGCCTCGAATTGGTGGACACACAGAGGCGTTGACGGAGGAAGGATTGGTCGATTCCGAGGACAGGAGCCTAAAGCTTACCGCAGGAATCGACCAATCCGCCCCTTGACGCGGAAGAGGAGG
>JAJXYI010000061.1 GCA_021780625.1 bacterium
CCCCCGACTTCCGTCCGCTGTCTTCCGACTTCCGCCCACCGACGTCCGCCCTCCGACTTCTGCCCCCTGACCTCTGGCCCTGGCCTCCGACTTCCGACTTCCGACTTCCGACTTCCGACCTCCGACTTCCGACCTCCGACATCCGCCCCGCCGCCACGACCGCTATTTCAAGCGTTTGTCTTGTAGCCGCCAGGCCCGCTTCCGGCTCGCGCGTGGCACCTCGATTTCTGAATCTCGCGGCATGCACTTCATAGGCCTGCTTACCCTCCCGATCATGGCCATGGCGCTGGGCCTGACGTCGCTGTCCGGCGACGAGATCGCGCCGTCCGACAAGAACCACAACCCGCTTCTCGATCCCTGGACCGGCCCCTACGGCGGCGTCCCCCCTTTCGACAAGGTAAGGCTCGAGCAATTCAAACCGGCCTTCGACGTGGCGATCCGCGAAAAGCTCGTGGAGGTGGACGCCATCGCGAATAACCCCGCCGCGCCGACGTTCGAGAACACATTTGCCGCCCTGGAGAAATCCGGCCGCACGCTCGCACGGGTGAATGCCGTGTTCGGCATCTGGAGCAGCAACCTGTCCACCCCGCAGTTCCAGGTCATCGAGCAGGAGATCGCCCCGCGGCTCGCGGAGCTGTCCGATCGCGTCACGCAGAACGAGGCGCTCTTCAAGCGTATCGAAACGATCTATACCGGCGACCAGTCCGCCCTCACGCCCGAGCAGAAGCGGCTCGTCTGGTACGTGGCCACGAGCTTCATCCGCCAGGGCGCCAAGCTCGACGCTCCGTCCAAGGCACGTGTCGGCGAGATCAACAAGCGTCTCGCCGTCCTCTACACGACGTTCAGCAACAACGTCCTCGCCGATGAGAACGACTACGTCCTCTACCTGAAGGAGCCCGACCTCGCCGGCCTTCCGCAGCCCCTGCGCGCCGCCGCCGCTGCAGCCGCCGAGGAACGCGGACACAAGGGGGAATTCGCGATCCTCAACACCCGCTCCTCGATGGAGCCTTTCCTCACCTACTCCGACCGCCGCGACCTGCGTGAGAAGGTGTGGCGCACGTATTACAGCCGCGGAGACAACAACGACGCCCACGACAACAAGCGGATCATCGTCGAGATCCTGAAGCTCCGCGCCGAGCGCGCCCGGCTCCTCGGATTCCCCACCCACGCACACTGGCGGCTCGACGACACGATGGCCCACACACCCGAAAACGCGATGACCCTCATGCTCGCGGTCTGGAAACCAGCCGTCGCCCGCGTGCACGAGGAGGTCCGCGACATGCAGGCCGTCGCCAACGCGGAACACGCCGGGATCACCATCGAAGCCTGGGACTACCGCTATTACGCCGAAAAGGTCCGCAAGGCGCGCTACGACGTCGACGAGAACGAAGTAAAGCCCTACCTCCAGCTCGACAAGCTGCGGCAGGCCATGTTCTGGGTCGCCGGTCAGCTCTTCGACTTCGAGTTCGTCCAGGTCCACGACGTTCCCGTGTTCCAGAAGGACGTCACCGTGTACGAGGTCCGCAACCGCACCACCGGCGCCCACGTGGGCCTGTGGTACTTCGACCCCTACGCCCGCACCGGCAAACGCTCGGGCGCCTGGATGAACGCCTACCGCGACCAGGAGAAGTTCATGGGGAGCGTCCCAACCATCGTCTCCAACAACTGCAACTACATCCCCGGCGCCCCGGGCGAACCGATCCTCATCTCCTGGGACGACGCGACGACCATGTTCCACGAGTTCGGCCATGCACTCCACGGGCTGTGCTCGAACGTCAACTACCCGACCCTCTCCGGCACGAACGTCGCGCGTGACTTCGTCGAGTTCCCCTCGCAGCTGCTCGAGCACTGGCTGCCGACGCCCGAGGTGCTCAACCGCTATGCGCTGAACGTGAAGACCGGCAAACCCATGCCGCCGGAACTGGTGGCCAAGCTCGAGCGCGCCTCCAAGTTCAACGAGGGCTTCGCCACCGTGGAATACCTGGCCGCCGCGCTCTACGACATGCAGATCCACCTTGCGGGTGCGGCGACCATCGATCCGGACGCCTTCGAGAAGGCCGAGCTCACGAAACTCGGCATGCCGAAGGAGATCGTGATGCGCCACCGCCCGACGCAGTTCATGCACATCTTCTCGAGCGACGACTACTCGGCGGGCTACTACAGCTACCTCTGGGCGGATACGCTCACGGCGGACGCCTTTGAAGCCTTCACCGAAGCCGGCGGCCCCTACGACAAGAAGGAGGCAAAGCGACTGCACGACCTGCTGTTCTCGGTGGGCAACACCGTCGATCCCGCGGCCGCCTATCGCGCCTTCCGGGGCCGCGACGCCGGCATCGACGCCCTCATGCGCGACCGGGGTTTCCCCGTGCCAACGAAGAGCTAGGTGGAAGTTCCCTGGCCCCGCTCACTCCACAGGTCCCGACCTTCCTCAACGGTCGGGACCCAGACATCCCGAGCTTGCGGAGCATGAAATCCAAGGTAGCTTGTAGGCATGAAGTTCACCGTGACCATCGATCGTGATGAGGCCGGCGTATGGGTCGCAGAATGCCCGTCAATCCCGGGATGCGTCAGTCAGGGCAAGACCAAACCGGAGGCACTCAAAAATGTCCGCGAGGCCATCGAACTCTGTCTGGAAGTCCGGGCCGAACGCGGACTCCCGCTAACCATCGAAACAAAGCAGGTTGAAGTCGCTGTCTGATGCCCGTCCTTCCCAAACTGAGCGGACGCTCTGTCGTCAAGGCGTTTGGTCGTGATGGTTGGGAGCTAGCCCGGCAACGCGGCAGCCACATCATTTTAGTGAAAGAGGGAAACTGGACGACGCTCTCAGTCCCCGATCACCGCGAAATTGCCCCGGGCACCTTGCGAAGCCTCATTCGCGCGAGCGGCCTTTCCGTGGAGAAATTTATCGGGCTCACGAAGAAGTGACCCGGCCGCGACGCCGGCATCGACGCCCTCATGCGCGACCGGGGTTTCCCCGTGCCGACCAAGAGCTGATCCGATCTCCCTCGAAAACGCCCGGCTTACACGGTCGGGCGTTTTTTTGTCTTCACCCAGAGACGCAGGGACTCAAGTCGGGATTTTTAACAGGGATGAAAGGGATCGAGGGGATGGATCGATCCACCTTTGGTCCCCAAAAAAACATCCGTTCGATCCTCGATGGATTCCAGCCTTTGGAGTCTTTTCCGTATCCCCTCCATCCCCTTCATCCCTGTTAAAACCATCTCTGAAAGAAGGGCCCAGCCCTATTTCCGATACCAGCGTCCCGACTGATCCTGCAGCCAGACTCCAGCCTTGCTGATCTCCGCGATCTTCTGCGCCCGCAACCGGCCCACCGCGTCCGGCGAGGTGCCGGTTTCCTGGGCGATGAGGCGATAGATCACTCCCCGATCGTGATTCTCGGCGTCGATGACCTGCCGGTCCGCCGCGCTCGCCTGCCCGCGAACCTCCAGGTAGCCCCGGTTGTTCTCCCCCACCACCTGACGCTCTTTCATGGCGTCGATCTGGGGCAGGCGCTGGGCCATCGCACGCGCGATGTCGCTACGCTGGTCCGCGAACACCGTGACGGCCATGGCACAAAGGATGACGAAAAAGCTGAGTATTGAATGCTTCATGACAGGTGGGAGCTCAGGGTTTGGTTTCGAGAGTCGATGACTTTTGGTCGAGATTGCCAAAGAAGTCGTTCAGCGCGCGGTCGACCTTCACATTCACGTCCACCGTCACATGGATCGGTTTCACTTCGATGGGAGCGGTCCTGACATTCACGCAGCCGGCCAGGAGCAGGGGCATAAAGCAGAACACAGAGAGGCGGGGATTCATGTTCGGTTGCGATGGCGGTGGTGCCGATGCGTCGTAGGGATCGCGCAATTGCGGGTGGATGACTACTTCGGCGAAAAATTCATCCGCGAGTCAAGGCCCCACTGGATAAGCTTTTCCACCGGGCCATTGATATTCACGTCAAAGGTCACCGGCGCCTTGATGGTCGGGTCGATTGGCTGACCCTCGACGTGAATCTGAACGGAACGCCCCGGGGGGGCATTGAGCGGGTGGATGTCCACACGAAGCGCGTTCACCCGGAGGTTGGTGAGCCCGGTCTCCACGGCCTTGAGCGTCGGATAGGCCATGCTGTCCGGGGAAACATTCGCCGTCAGCAGGCCCGGTTCCTGCAGCTGGAGCGTGCCGGCCGACCCCGCATGCAGCCCGAGCCAGCCGCGCCCAAGGCTCAGGCCCTCGGGGCCGTAGTGGACCGCCACTTCACCGTCCGCCTCACCCGTGGCGCGCGCAGTGGCCGTCGGGATCAGCGCCATGGCCTGGCCAATCTGAAGTCCGGCGACCTCAAACGTCGGCCGGTAATCCACGACCAGCGGATCGAAGGCAAACGGCTCGGCGGAGACGCGCCCTCCGAAAACTTCCGCCGAGCCCGACTCCAGCTCAATGCGATGAAGTCCCCTCAGTGCAAAGCGGGCATCCACATTGCGTAGTTGAACATCCCCGACACGCACCGATGCGACCCGGACGCGCTGACCCAAGCGTGAGGTCAGTTTCGCAAGATCGGCGACGGCCACATCCGCCTCAATGCCCTCTACGCTCAGGTGCTTCGCCGGATTGCTCGCCGCTCCATCGCGCAGCTTCAGATCCAGTTTCCCGTTCATCGGCCCCCCGCCGAATTGTCCGCTTCCAGACAGGTCGATCCTTCCCGAAACATCCCAGCCGGTCAGAACCCCGGGGAGGATCAGGTCCAGCAGGTCGCGGCTGCGCCTCAGGTCGATCGACGAATCTTGGAGCGCGAACCGGCCGGCTGAACGCCCGAGGTCGTAGTCCAGCGTGCCCTTGGCGGAAAATGTCTCCCCGGACAGTGCGGCCGCCGCATGTATCAACCTGCCGGTGACATCTGGGCGTGCGGTGAAATCAATCTGCACGGGTATGCCCGTGTTTCCGACATGCAGCGTCACGGTTCCGCCCACCGAAACCTGGTCGAATCGAGGCCATTCCCGCCCCGGAGCTGGGGCGGCCGGAATCGCCGGGTTCGCCGCGGGCAATCGCGTCAGATCCACGTCCACCGATAGACCCTTCACGGTGACTCGACCGAGCGATGCGGAAATCAGATTCGGACGTTCGATGGCCAGCGAGTCCACACGAACACGTTGTCCATGCCACGACAGATCGATCGGTCCGGCCGAAGCGCCATGAAGTCCGACCGCGTTCACCCGAAGATCCGTGACCTCCAGGCCGGCCCCGACAAACGCATGCCGCAGAGCACAGGAGGCTATCGGACGTCTCCAGACAAGGACGACAGCCAGCCCCATCCAGCCCAACCCGCCGGATACAGCCAGAAACCACAACAAGCCTCGTCGCATGCCTCGCACGGGCCCCGACCATGGGAGAGGCAAAGGCCGATGTCATCATCAATACTCGGATCAACTCATACGACGTAGCCCCCGCAGGTTGCCCATTACCTGGACCCCGCAAACAGCCGTCTCAGGCCTCTCCAAACCCCGCAAACCGCAAGCGGAGAATCCCAACCCGCAAGTAGCAATGCCGGAGGCCGATCAGGCATACTCGACGTCGTTGGATCGGCAGCCCCGCGCCCATGCCAGAGGCATACGGCTTCGTCGGCACAACGTTATCCCCCATGAAATTTGCACTCATTGCCGTCCTCGCTGCCTCCGCCCTCACTCTCCGGGCCGAAACCGGATCGGACGGACGTGTATTGAGCGCCGCCCACCAGGCCCGGATCGCGCACTTCGACAAGGGACCTTCGTCCATTGACGTCTCGACCTACCCACGCGGCGCCCAGGCCGATTACCGGGTATTCCGCGAACGCTGCTCGGCCTGTCACACTCTCAGTCGCCCAATCAACTCGGACTACGCGCTCCCCAACGAGTGGTCGCTCTACATCCTTCGAATGATTTCAAAA
>JAJXYI010000636.1 GCA_021780625.1 bacterium
CGTTCGACCGCGCGAAGCGGAAGCGCGTCGCCACCGCGGCGCTCTTCCACGCGCTGTTCGGCGGGGTCGGGCTGGCGGGCATTATCTGGACGTCGCGCCGGTTCCGGCGCCACGCAAGGATCCAGGAGGAGAGCGAGCGGAGGTTCCGCCTCTTCTACGAGAACGCGCCCATCGCCTACCAGGCTCTCGATGCCGTGGGCCGGATCCTCGAGGTCAACGGAGCCTGGTTGAAGATGTTTGGTTACGTGCGCTCCGAGGTGATCGGCTGCCCGCTCTCGTCGCTCGTCGACCCCGTCCAGCTCGACGCCCTCGCCGATTGGCTCAAGACCTGCCGGGGATCGGGCACCATGGGCTACGTCGAGCTCAACCTCCGCACCAAGGTCGGGGTCACGATCGGCGTTTCCCTGCAATCCTGCGCCTGGCAGGGGTTCGGCGAGTCCGCCGGCGAGATTCACAGCGTGGTCCGCAGACGCCAGGCCGGGGACCCTGGCCCGGGACACGACGGACCGGCCTCGCAGGGGGCTTGACGCCCTCCCCCCTTACGTGGCTCAGTCCTCCCGCCACATGCTCTCGCCCTCCAACATCCAGATTGTCGGAAACGAAGTCGCCATCGCCTGGAGCGACGGCGGCGAGAGCTATTTCACCTTCGAGGAGCTGCGCGCCGCCTCTCCCAGCGCGGAGAACCAGGGCGAAACCGACATCCTCGGCGTCCGGCACGGAGGGACCGACGGCAAGCCCGCCTTCCCCAATGTCCGCGTGCTCCGGTGGCACCTCGTGGGAAATTACGCGATCCGCTTCGAATTCAGCGACGGCCACAACTCCGGGCTCTATTCCTACGATTATCTGCGCGGCCTTCCGCGACATTCGTAGGGGTGCCCAGGCCCGGCGGCTCGAAGCGCCCGTCAAGGTCCCAAGCGCCCCGCGTCCTCCCCGCCCCCCGCCGTCGCGCTCCCGGGCCACAGGGCCCGTTCGTTTCCTTCTCCCGACCCGCCCCTCCGTCACGCCGCCGGAGTCCGGGCCAAAATTGCGCCTTCCCGCGCGCACTCGCGGCGCCTAGAAAATCCATTCCATCCATGAACTTCCCCGCACGCACGACCACCGCCGAGATCGAACTCGGCGCCACGTTCCAGCCCAAGTTCGGCCCCGACGGCCTCCTCCCCTGCATCACGCAGGACATCGCCACCGGCCAGGTGCTGATGTTCGCGTTCATGAACGCGGAGTCCCTCGCTCACACGCTCAAGACGAAAAAGGCGACCTACTGGAGCCGCTCGCGCAACAAGCTCTGGGTGAAGGGCGAAGAGTCCGGCAATGTCCAACTCGTGAAGGAGCTCTACACCGATTGCGATCAGGACGTGATCCTGATCAAGGTCGAGCAGTCCGGCCCCGCGAACGCGTCGTGCCACAACGGCTACAAGTCCTGCTTCTACCGCCGGCTCGCCGACGAGCAGTCGTTCAAGCTCGAGTACGTCGCCGAGCGGCTCTTCGACCCGGCCACCGTGTACAAGAAGAAGTGAGTCCGCGGCTGGCGGCCCTCAGAGCGTCGACTCGTAGAAGCGTTCGTAGGCGCCCGCCGCCACCTTCCAGCTGAAGTCGCGGTGCATGCCGTTGCGCTGCACCGCGGCATAGCGGCCGCGGTCGACCCAGAGTGCGAGCGCGCGCCCAAGCGCGTCCCTTAGCCCGCCCGCAGTCGGCGCATGGGTCAGGCCCGTGCCGTTCTGGGGATCGCGCACGCAGTCCACCACCGTGTCGCGCAGGCCGCCCACCTCGCTCGCAAGCGGCGGCGTGCCGTACGCCTGCGAATACATCTGGTTCAGTCCGCACGGCTCGAACACCGACGGCATGAGGAAGAAATCGCTGCCCGCCTCGATCAGGTGGCTCATCGCCTCGTCCAGGCGGTTCGCCACGTGAATCCGGTCCGGACGCTCCTTGGCCATCGCCCTCAGCGCCTCCTCGTAGCGGCGATCGCCCGAGCCTAGCACCACCAGACACACGTCCTGACTGAGGAAGAACTCCCGGTTCGCCAGAAGCAGGTCCAAGCCCTTCTGCTCAGACAGCCGGCAGACCATGCCAAAGACCGGCACCGAATCCGCCTGCGCCAGGCCCGTCACCTTCACCAGCTCCGCGCGGCAGGCCGCCTTTCCCGCCAGATCCGCCGCGGAGTAGTTGGCCGGAATCATCCGGTCCGTCGCCGGATTCCAGACCCCTGTGTCGATGCCATTCAGAAACCCGTGCAGGCGGTCGGCGCGCAGCGCGATCACGCCCTCGAGCCCGCAGCCGAAGGCCGGCGTCTGGATCTCCTGCGCGTAGCTCGGGCTCACGGTCGTGACGTAGTCGGCAAACTGGATACCGCCCTTCATCATGCTGATCTGCCCGTAGAACTCCACGCCGTCGATGCCCCGGAACTCGCCGGGCAGATTCGTGCGATAGAAGGAGCGCATCGGGAACAGCCCCTGAAAGGCGATGTTGTGGATCGTGAAGACCGTCGTGCCCGCAAGCCACACCCCCAGGCGGCGCTCCGCCGTGCGAAGCAGCAGAGGCAGCAGGCCCGTCTGCCAGTCGTGGCACTGCACAACGTCCGCACTCAGGTCCAGCAGCCGGATCGTCTCGACCGCCGCCTTCTGGAAAAAGACATAGCGATGGAAGTTGTCCTCGTAGTCGCGCTCGCCGTTTCCATACAGGCCTCGCCGGTCAAACCACTCGTCGCGACAGACCAGGTAGATCGTCAGGTTCCGCCGGGGTGAGAACTTCCTGACCTCCCCCGAATAAAACTGGTCGCCCATCTCCACCTTGAGCCGAAGGCAGCGCTCCGCGTCCGCCAGGCCGGAATGTTCCAGCGCCGCACGGTAGCCCGGCAGGAAGACCGACACCACGTGGCCCGAGTCCGCAAGCGTCGCCGCCAGCGAGCCGACGGCGTCCGCCAGGCCTCCGGTTTTGACGTAGGGATACAGCTCGCTGACTACATGCACGATCTTCATGACGTGGGTGTCGGACAGGTGGGTCGTAGGTCGTGGGCCCGCCCGCAGGCGCGCCCGGAATCCGTGTGTTCGAAGGTTTCGTCAAGAAAACGCCCGCTCCGCCCGTGGCGACCAAAATCAAACGGAGGATTGCACTCCGCGGAAGCCGCGGCGACAGTAAGTCGTCGACCCGGCACGCCTGACAGGCCCCGGGCACCACACGCCCCCTCAGCCGCGGCTCATTCATGTCGATTGCCGGGCATCCACTCATGCGGGAGCCACACCACACAACCCATCGTGAAACACAAACGATCCACTCTACCCACTTCCTCCCTCCGCGAACGGATTCTGCAGCTCGTCAGGGATCCTTCTTATCGCCCGGTCAATGAGGCCGGCCTCACCCGCCTGCTCCAGCTCGACCGCAAACGCCGCTCGTCCCTGCTGCACGAGGTGCGACTCCTCCTGCGCGACGGCGAACTGAGCCTTGTTCAGGGCGACCGTCTTCGCTGGCGCGGTCCTGAAGGCGAGCTCACCGGAACGATCCAGTTCCGCATGCATGGCCAGGCGATCGTCAAGCCCGACCCATCCCCCGACCTGCCCTCCGAGGACCTCGGGCCGATCTGGATCGAAGCAGGCGACACGGGCACCGCGTTTCCGGGCGACCGCGTCGCGGTGCGCATCACCGGCGGCTCCGGCCGCGCACGCAAGGGAACCGAAGACTGGCGCCGCGGACGCGTCACACGCGTCATCGAGCGCGCCCGCTCCAGCGTCGTCGGCACGCTCGGCCGCGCCGGCAAGGCCTTCGTCCTCGTGCCCGACGATCCGCGCTTCCCCTCGATCCGACTCGCGAATCCCGCCCAGTCGCCCCTTACGCCGCCGCCCGTCGACGGCGACAAGCTGGTCGTGACCTTGGACCCCTGGGAGGACCCCTCCGAGTCGCCCACCGGCACCATCGAACGCCGACTCGGCCGCCAGTTCGAACCCACCGCCGAGCTCCTGGGCGTGTATGAGAAATTCTCGCTTGAGCCGCGCTTTCCCCAGGACGTGGACCGCGAGGCCGCCGGCCTGCCCGCGCGCGTCCGGCCGTCCGAGCTCACCGGCCGCCGCGACTTCCGCGAGATCCCGACGCTCACGATCGACCCGGAGGACGCCAAGGACTTCGACGACGCGCTGTCCATCGAGTCCCTCGACAACGGCCAGGTGCGCATCGGGGTCCACATCGCCGACGTCTCGACCTACGTCCGCCCCGGCACCGCGCTCGACCGCGAGGCGCGCTCCCGCGGCAACTCGACCTACCTCGTCGGCACCGTGATCCCCATGCTGCCCGAGCGCCTCTCCAACGGGCTCTGCTCGCTGGTCGAGGGCGAGGACCGACTGACGATGGCCGCGCTCTTCACGTTCGACCGCGCCGGGCGCCTGCACGACACCGAGTTCGCGCGCACCGTCATCCGCAGCCGAAAGCGCCTAAGCTACGAACAGGCCCAGGCGCTGCTGTTCGAGAGCGACCTCGACCGCATCCGAGCCCTGCCCGCGCTGCCCGCCCACCAGACCGGCGCGACCGGCCGACCGCTGGCCTCCCTCGACGACCTCGAACTGGTCGACCTGCAAAGCTGGCTGCGCAAGCTCTGGGCCGTCGCCCGCCGCCTCCGCGCCGCCCGCATGGCCGCGGGCAGCCTCAACCTCGACATGCCCGAGACGAAGATCTTCGTCGACGCCAAGGGCTACGCCGACCGCATCGAGCGGCGGGTCTACAACGAGAGCCACCAGCTCATCGAGGAGTTCATGCTGGCCGCCAACCAGGCCGTCGCCCGCCTCACCCGCTCGCAGCGAATCCCGTCCCTGTACCGCGTGCACGACGACCCCGACGAGCGGAAGCTCGACGAGTACCGCCAGTTCGCGGCGACCCTCGGACTGCGCGCGGGCAATCTCGCGCACCGCGAGGAGATGTCCGCCCTGCTCGAGGCCGCGGAATCCCATCCGCAGGGCTACCTTCTCAAGAGTCAGCTCCTCCGCAGCCTCAGGAAGGCCTGCTACCGCGCGTCTCCGGACGGCCACTACGGGCTCGCCATGAAGGACTACACGCACTTCACCTCGCCCATCCGCCGCTACGCGGACCTCGTCGTTCACCGCGTGCTCGACACGTGGCTCGCGAAGCGCGGCGGCGAACCGGGCGCGCGCCCCCGCACTGCCCCCGCCGGCGACCGCGGGTCGCTCGAGGCCCTCGCCGAACACCTCAGCCTCACCGAGTCCAACTCGCAGGAGGCCGAACGCGAGTCGTTCCGCATCAAG
Source organism: bacterium (assembly GCA_021780625.1). The sequence goes on from JAJXYI010000636.1 coordinate 5,244, forward strand.
CTGCTCGAGTTCTTCGAGCGCGAGCTCACCCGACGCCCCAGGACGCGCTTCGCCGCGATCATCACGGAGGTCCGCCAGAACGGCCTGTTCATCGAGCTCACCGAATCGACCACCTTCGGCTTTGTGCCTGTCTCCGGGATGACCGACGACTTCTACACCCCCGACGCCTCCGGCCGCGCCCTGATCGGCCGCCGCAGGCACCGCCGCTTCACACTCGGTTCGAAAATCGAGGTCGTCGTCTCCGCCGTCGACCGCTTCCGCCGTCAGATGGACTTCGCCCTCGCGGAGTGAACCCGATGGACGCGATCAACAGGGATGAAGGGGATGGAAGGGATGGAACGGAAGGCCGCGAGGGAAACGGAAAGGGACTCGGTCAAGGCACTTCGTAGACTTCGATCATGACTTGGCCGGCTGCGCCGTCGACGCTCGTAACGTTGGCGGTATAAACGCCTGGTTTCAGGCTCTCGAGCAGGACCGCGTCCTTGCTACCAACGGGAAGCGAAAACTCGCCTACAGATGTGAATACACTCTGCAGAGTCAAGGTGCCGTTCGGGTTGTCTCCCCAGTTGTCATTCGAATCGACGAGGGTCGATGTGCCGTCCGAGGCAATCCTGTAGAGCTCAAGCTTCGGATCAGGCATCGCGCCGGCCACGCCTTGTTGCGCCA